>DASVNL010000601.1:0-5902 GCA_036383875.1 Thermoanaerobaculia bacterium | reverse complement strand
CGGAGTTGAGCTGCTCCTCGTACGCGACTTTGTATTCTTTCTTCGGCTTCTCGGGACGCTTCAGCGTGTATTTGCGGATCTTCGTGGACACTGGGCCGATGATATCGGGATTGAGGATTGCGAATTGAGGATTGAGGATTGGCTCTGCGTGAATCCTCAATCCTCAATCCCAGATCCTCAGTCCCGTAGAATCGGATATGCGCTCGCCACGCTTCCTCGCCTTCATCGCCGTCGTCTTCTGGGGGATCTCGTTCGTCGCGACGAAGGCGGCGTTGCGCGAGGTCGAGCCGGTCACGCTGATCTTCAGCCGCTTCTTCATCGCGGCGATCGTGCTGCTCGCCATCGTGCGATCGCTGCCGCCGCGTGAGTACTGGGCGCCGCTCGCGCTGATGGGATTCATCGGTGTGTTCGTGCATCAGATGCTGCAGGCGTTCGCGCTGACGATGACCAGCGCGACGAACACCGGCTGGCTGATCGGCATCAACCCGATCTGGTCCGCGATCCTCTCGGCGATCTTTCTGAAAGAGCGATTCGGATTCTGGAAGACCGCCGGACTGGCGACCGGATTCGCGGGCGCCTTGCTCGTCGTGACGCGCGGCGAGTTCAGCGCGCGCATCCTTGGAGCCCCCTCGACCGTCGGAGACGTGTTGATCGTCATCAGCACCGTCAACTGGGCGGTCTACTCCGTGCTCGGCCATCGCACGATTCGTGCGCTCGGCCCGCGGCGCGCCACGTCGGGCGCGATGCTGTTCGGTGCACTGATGCTCGCGCCGTTCTTCATCGCGAAGCGCGGCTGGGAGCAGCTCCCACGACTCACGACCACCGGCTGGTCCGCGCTCCTCTTCCTCGCCCTCGGCTGTTCCGCACTCGGCTATCTCTTCTGGTACGGCGCCCTCGAGCGCGTCGAAGTGTCGCGCGTCGCCTCGCTGCTCTACGCCGAGCCGCTGATCACATTCGTTGCAGCGGCGTTACTGCTAGGCGAGCGGGTCAGCGGAATCGTCGTGGCGGGCGGCGTGCTTGTACTCACCGGCGTTCTCATCACTCAATATGCCGGAGCCGCGCGATCCGCGCCGGCGTCCGCGGAGGAATCATGAATCGACGTTTCATCTCAGTCGTCCTGTCGATGCTGCTGTTCGCCTGTGCGACTCCGCAGGGGGACGACCGCAATGAGGACGGCTTGCGCGATACGGCCGAGGGCCGCTACGGCGGCGCGCTCGGCGACTCGCCGGTCGGCGTCATCCCCGACGTCAACATTCGCGACGACGCACGCAATCGCGACTACCAGATCTCGATCGAGTATCCGACGCGCGGAACGAACTTCCCGCTGCTCATCTTCTCGCCTGGCTACGGCGCCTCGAACCGCAGCTATGTCGGACTCAGCTCGTCGTGGACGAGCAACGGCTACGTCGTGATCCGCACGTCGCACGCGGACTCGGGACGCGTCCCGTCGCCGGACACCGACGTCTGGTCGACGCAAACGCCGTCCGATTGGCGGAATCGCGTGCGCGATGTGACGTACCTCATCGACACGCTGGACAAATTGGAAGAACGTTTCCCCGAGTTGCAGGGAAAGATCGACCACTCGAAGATCGGCGTCGGCGGACACTCGTACGGCGCGTTCACCGCGATGCTCGTCGGCGGTGCGAAGACGTTTCCGGGCGCGGTGAGCTACGCCGATCCGCGCGTGAAGGCGATCGTCGCGATGTCGCCGCAAGGTCCGGGCGATGTGCGCGGACTGACGACCGAGTCGTTCGCGAGCGTGAACGTCCCGGCGCTGTTCATGACCGGCACCTCCGACAACGGCATGAGCGAAACGGAGACGCCGGAATGGCGTCGCGAGGCGTACGCGCTTTCGCCGGCGGGGAACAAATGGCTGGTCGTGCTCGACGGCGCGCGGCATGCGTCGTTCACGGGTCGCACGGAAGATCTCGTGCGTCCGATCGAGCGTCGCGATCCGAACGTCGACTCGATGGGATCGCCGAACATCACGCAGCTCCCGCGCACGTCGGGCCGCAACGCGGCAACGCTCTCGATTCGCGAGCGCATGATTTTCAATCGCGTCAAGGGACTCTCGCTGGCGTTCTGGGATCTCGCGCTCAAGGGCGACGAGAAAGGTCGCGAGGCGCTTTCGCAGCCGGTGTCCGGCGCGACCGTCGAGAAGAAATGATTGGTCGGGTACAATGCCCGCGGGCACTCCCACTTAGCGTAAGGAAACTCATGAAGCGATATTTCGCGTTCGCGTCCCTTCTTGTTTCATTCAGCGCTCTTGCTGCCGACTCGTATGTCGTTCGATTCAAAGGAAACGTCCCGGATTCGTTCAACGCGGCTGTGACCGCGAAGGGCGGGAAGGTCGACACCATCCACAAAGGCTCGGGCATCGCGATCATCTCGGGACTCTCCGAGGCGGATGCGGCATCGCTCGAGAACGGGAACGGCGTCGGCGAAGTCATTGCCAACGACAAGATCAACGTGCGCCTCGGCACGTCGACGCTTCAGGACTCCGAAGAAGAGACCATCGAAGAGACGAGCACCACGGCGCCCGAAACCGCCACGTACTATCCGTGGCAGTGGCACCTGCGCGCGATCAGCGCGGAGAAGGCCTGGGCCGCGGGACGCCTCGGATCGCCCGACGTCACCGTCGCGGTGCTCGACACGGGCATCAGCTACGAACACGCCGATCTCATCGGCCGCGTCGACCTCAGCCGCTCGGTTTCGTTCGTCCCCTCGGATGACGCGCTCGTCGAGGCGTACTTCCCGGGCATGCATCCGGTGACCGATCTCTACTACCACGGCACGCACGTCGCCGCGACGATCAGCAGCAACGCAGTCGTCGCCGCGGGCGTGACGTCGAACGTGAAGCTGATGGGCGTCAAGGTTCTCGGCGCTGATGGCTCCGGAACGTTCGGCGGCGTCCTGCAGGGCGTGCTCTGGGCCGCCGATCACGGCGCCGACGTCGCGAACCTCAGCCTCGGCGACGCGTTCCTGCGTCGCGGCAACGGCCGCTTCGTCGCGCTCGTGCAGCAGGTCTTCAACTACGCGCAGCGCAAGGGCATGGTCGTCATCGTCGCCGCCGGCAACGAGTCGCTCGATCTCGATCACGACAAGAACCTCTTCAAGTCGTACTGCAGCGCCGCGAACGTCGTCTGCGTCTCCGCGACCGGCCCGACGTACTCGCCGAGCGAAGCCGGACCGTGGACCGACGTCGACGCGTTCGCGCCGTACTCGAACTACGGCCGCTCGTCGATCAGCGTCGCCGCGCCGGGCGGATACTGGGGCGCGATCTGGGCCGCATGCGCGCCGACGTCGCTGTTGATTCCGGAATGCGCGGGCGGTTCGTACGCGGTCGGACTCGGCGGCACGTCGATGGCTGCCCCGCACGTCGCGGGTCTCGCGGCGTTGATCGTCGAAGACATCGGACACGGCAAGCCGAGTCGCGTGAAGACGATCCTGCAGCAGAGCGCGGACGATCTCGGCACGCCGGGCACCGACCCGCAGTACGGCAAGGGCCGCATCAACGTGGCCAAAGCGCTCGGTCTCCAGTAACAACCACAAGCGATTACGATTTGCAGGCGGCGGGCTGACGGCCCGCCGCTTGTGCTTCCGGTATCATCCCGCCGCCCATGTCCGAAAAGGATCCCGACGTGTCCATCTCGATGCATACTGAGTGGACGACGACGCTGGATGCGCCTGAAGGACTGCAACGCAAGCTGACCGAACAGCGGATCCAGAGCGAGCAGTTGCAGCTTCTTGGCTCCGCGATTCGCGTGACCGCCGAAGGCATCGCCATCCTCACGCCGGCGGTCGAGGCGGTCGGACCGCGCATCGCGTTCGTGAACGACGGCTTCTGCTCGATGTTTCAGCGTCAGCGCGACGACGTCATCGGCCAGACTCCGATCATCTTCGGCATCGTCGATCGCCAGCAGTCGATCTACGACGCGCTGCTGCGTCACGTCTTCGAGCATCGCGCGTTCGAGGCCGAAGTCACGGCGAAACGCGCGAACGGGCAGGAGTTCGAGCTCGACATGGAGCTCGTGCCGGTCGAAGACGGCGGCACGCTGACGCACTGGGTCGCGTTTCTGCGCGACGTGACGGCGACGAAGAATCAGGTCTCGTCATTGCGCCATCAGGCGATGCACGACGGACTCACCGGCCTGCCGAATCGCACGATGCTCTTCGACGCGCTCGATCGCGCGATCGTCGCGGCGCGCGAGGACAAGGCCATGCTCGCGCTGATGCTGATGGACCTCGATCGCTTCAAGGAAGTGAACGACACGTTCGGCCATCACTTCGGCGACATGCTCCTCAAGCAGGTCGCGTTTCGCGTGCAGAACCAGATGCGCGAAGGCGACATCGTCGCGCGCCTGGGCGGCGACGAATTCGCGATCGTCCTTCCGCGCACGTCGGACGCCACGAGCACCGCGCTCACGGCGCGCCGAATCCTCAACACACTCGAGCAGCCGTTCGTCGTCGAAGGGCAGGTGCTCGAAGTCGGCGCGAGCATCGGCATCGCGCTGTTTCCTGAACACGGCGGCGATGCTCGCACGCTGCTGCGACGCTCCGACGTCGCGATGTACGCCGCGAAGCGCAAAGAAAGCGGCTACAGCTTTCATCGCGACGATCACGAGTCGCGCACGCCCGATCAACTCGCGCTGGTCGTCGAGCTGCGCGGCGCGATCGAGCGCAACGAGCTCGAACTGCACTATCAGCCGAAGCTGCACGTCCGCTCGGGCATCATGACGCGCGCGGAAGTGCTGATCCGCTGGAACCATCCGCAGCGCGGACATCTCCCGCCGTCGCAGTTCGTGCCGATCGCCGAGCGCACGGGTTTGATTCGCGCGATGACGGATTGGGTCCTCGATCGCGTGCTCGCGCAGTGTCGCGTGTGGCAGGACGAAGGCGCGCCGATTCACGTCGCCGTGAACATCTCCGCAAAGAGTCTGCTCGATCAGTCGCTGCCGCAGAAAGTGCAGGCCGCACTCGATCGCCATCGCGTCGACGCACGCTTCCTCAAGATCGAGATCACGGAGAGCAGCATCATGGCGGATCCCGCGCACGCGCTGGCGATCCTGTCGATGCTGCAGTCGATGGGCGTGCGTCTGTCCGTCGACGACTTCGGCACGGGCTACTCATCGCTCACGCATCTGCGCGAGTTGCCGATCGACGAGATCAAGATCGACAAGTCGTTCGTCACGGGGATGCTCACGAGCGAAGCCGACGCCGCGATCGTCCGCACGGTGATCGACCTCGGACACAACCTCGGCAAGCAGGTGTGCGCCGAGGGGGTGGAGGATGAGGCGACGTGGAAGATGCTCGGCAACCTCGGATGCGATCTCGCGCAGGGCTACTGGATCGCGCGTCCGATGCCTGGAAAAGATCTGATGAAGTGGCTCGTCGACACGAGCTGGGGACTCGGGCGTCCGGCTACTGCGCGTTGATCCGGATCTTCAACTTCTTCTTTTCCGTGTCCGTGATGCGCTTCATCTCCGCATCGACCTGACGCTGCGTGCGCCACGCGCGCTTCGGCGTCGCGAGAGGCACGCCGGTGAGCGAGAACGCGTCCGGCCACTCTCTGCTGGTCGTGAGCCGCGTGCCCGCGAGGGGAGCCATGATCGGCAGGTAGTTGAAGCGCCAGCGCGTGCCGATCGCGTTGAACGTCACCGCGCCGACATGAAACGAGACGTTGGCCTTCTTCTGATCCTCCTCGGCCTGCGCACGCAGCACGCGCATGATCGAGTCTTTCGAGTAGTCAGCCTTCGATGTCTCGGACGTCTCCTGCGCAGCCGCCGCACCGGTGACGAAAAGAAAGGCAAGAATCGTAGCGCTCGCTCGCATGATCATTTCGACGTTTCAGGTTTGTTCACGTTACGGGTGGTTGGCGGTTGGCGGTTGGCGGGAGGCCGCG
>DASVNL010000600.1:0-5145 GCA_036383875.1 Thermoanaerobaculia bacterium | reverse complement strand
GACGACCGGCTTCCACTCATCGCCGATGAGCGCGAGCTCCGCGCAGTCGGCGGGATCGGGGTTCACGCCGCTCGCCCCTTGCAGCGGTTGCAGCATGCGGATCACGAACGTCGCGCGCTCCTGCTTCGTCGTGTCGACGACGCGATCCGGCAGGCCGATGCTGCGGCAGACGAGCGATGCGGTGATGAGGTAGTAGCGCTGATGTGCGGGCTGATAGAACTTGAGCGGCTGTTCGACTTCGCTCACGTTCCACGGTGCCTGACGCACGACTGCGTTGCGCGACTCGAGCTTGCGCACCGCGGCGAGTCGCGCGCGTTCGAGTGTCGCGGCGAGGCCGGTTTTCGGCTTCGGTGATGCAGACTCGCTCGCCGGTTTGCGCCACGTCTCCGGCACGGCGAGCAGTTGGTCGATCGCGTGCGGATCGGAGTTCAGCGTGTTGATGAAGCGCGGCATGAACTCGTCTTCCGCGAATCGGAGAATCGCGGGCGTGCGGAAGATGCGCCGCTGTTCCGGCGACACCGGACCGTGGATTGCGTCCCACAGCGCGGCGGGCGCGGTCCACTCGACGTGACGCTCGGAGAGCGTGGGGAGGAGGCTCACCATATGTTCCCCGCTCCCGGCGTGTAGCTCGCCGACGTGATCGACGGCGTGGTGATGCTCGCGCCGACCGTGAGCGTCGCGCTGAGCGTGGTCGGACCGGTGACGGTCATCGACGACGTGTTGACCGTGACGGTGCTGGCGTTGATGGTCAGCGACGCGGACGTCGTGATGGTGATGCCGCTTGGCTCCATCTTGATCGAGTTGCCGTTGCTGTCCGCGAGCTCGATCGTGCCCGGCCCGTCCTGCATCGTCAGCTTCTGGCCGCCGGGTGTTTCGGCGACGAGCGACTCGCGACCGTCTTTGTCGTCGAGCGTGATCGTCACGCCGTTGCGCGACTTGATGACCTTCTTGAAGTTCTTGCCGCCGCCGTCCATCGACTCCGGCGGTGCGTCGTTGCCGTTCCACAACGCGCCGATGACGTACGGACGGCGCGGATCGCCGGCTTCGAACGCAACCAAGACTTCGTCGCCGGTGTCGGGGATGAACCATGTGCCGCGCTTGTTGCCGGCCATGAGCGTCGCGATGCGCGCCCAGGCGTCGTAGCGTTCGTTCGCGGTGTCGGGCGCCCACGGGAGCATGACTTTCACGCGGCCCATCGACTCCGGATCGCTGATGTCCGTGACGACGGCGGGGTAGACGCCGAACCAGCGTCCGCCGAGTCCTTCGGCGTCGCGGCTTTCCATCAGCGATTCGAGGAGCGAGAAGGTCATGACGCGCTCCCGATGCCCGGACGTTCGCCGGTGAACTCGCTGCGGAATCCGGAAGGTCCGTCGAAGAGGTGCTGCACTTCGGCGAGGTAGTACTTGCCGTTGAAGAGCGCGCCGAGTCCGTCGAGCTCGACGTACGCGCCGACGCGCAGCTTGGCGTTCGGTTGTGCGACGCCGCGTCCGGTGAGGAAGCGCCGCGCGGCTGCGCGATACCACGACTCCGCGTGCGCCTTCGCCTCGTCGGACGTGAGCGGAACGGTGTGCGCCACGGATTCGCCGCGCGTGCCGAACGTGTCGCCGAGGATCTTGCTGCCGGAGGAGTCGTTGCCGAGCTCACCGCGGACGGCGGCGTCGTCGGCTTTGTGTTTGATCGCCTGCTTGCTGCTCACGTCCCAGCCCGACACCGTGACGCTCGAGCGTTGATGCGCGAGATCGGCGAGTGCAGTGAACTGCCGCAGATCGGAGCCGTACTTCAGTTTCAGCGAGTCGTTGCCGCGCGACGTGCGCGGCTTCGCGTGCAGCGCGCGTCCGTCGATCCACAACTCGCCGCCCGCGGCGCGGGCTCGGTCGCGGATGAATGCGAGGTCGCTCTGATTCACCTGCGCGAGGACTTTGTGCGTCGGGCCGGTGAGCTCGACTTGCGGTTGCAGGCCGTGATCGCCGGCGATCTTCTTGATCACGTCGGCGTCGCTGACGTCGTTCCACGTCCGCGTCCTTCGGGTCATCCGGAGGTCCTGCAGGCGGTCTTCGAGGAGGATCGAGATTTCCGGACTGGCGCCTTCGCCGAAGTCCGCCTCGATCGCGGAGATGCGCCCTTCGAAGAGCGGGGTCTTGTCGAGCTCGAGGCGGATCGTTTTGCCGAAGTCGAGCTTCTTGCGATCGAAATACAGGAAGCCGATCGCGTTGCCTTTCGGACCCCAGTTGCCGAAGCGCAGCTCCGCGCGATAGAGGCCCTGCACCTGCTCGTGAATGAGCATGCGCAACAGCCCCTGGGCCAGCGCCGCGTCTTCGGTCCCTTCGACGAAGATCGTCGGGCGCGTGGCTTTCATTTTGTCAGCTGGCATGGTGTCTCCGGAAGCGGAGCGCCGGCGCCATCGCCGGCTGTCGCGGCGGCGCCTCGCCGCCGTCAGGCACGCGGGACAACGCGGGCGAGGGCGCCCGCGGGACAGCCGGCGTGGGCGCCGGCGTTCCGCTATGCCCGGACACGGAGCATCCTTTCGTGCTTCATGCGCCACAGCTTCTCGAGCTCGCGTTCGAGCTCCGGTCCGGATTTGGCGGCAGGCGCTTTCGCGTCGGGCTTCGGGCCTTCCGCTTTCGGTTCGATGGCGAGCTCGTTGATCAGCGTCGGCATGCGTCACCCCATCTCGATGCGCGGCTTCGTGGCCTGGAAGTCGATGAACTGTCCGGGCTCGAGGAGCCGCGGGTTCTCGATCGCGTTGGCGGCGGCGACGCTCTGCCAGTCGGAGCCGGAATCGTTTTGGCTCCCATTCATCGACTGCAGATTCGACCCCGCCGGTGCTTCGGTCTGTGGCGTCGTCCCGACTTTGCGTTTGAAGCCCGGCGGCTGCGGGACGTCGTCGTTGAATTTGAAGGTGGTGATCTTCTGCTGCGTCATCGTCAGCGTGACGCTTGCGCGCAACGGGCGGCCTTCGGCGGAGAAGAGCTCGAGTGTCTCTTCCATCCCTTCGACGATGCCGTCGAATTTGAACGAGCCCCACGAGAAGCGGCACGCCGGCGGGATGAACTTCTTCGGCTGGTTCTCCGGCTCGCCTTTCGGCGTGATGAAGTACGCGACGCGCTGCGTGAGTTGCCGCACGTCGATCGTGTCGGGGAGATCGCCGAGCTCCTGTGTGACGTCGAACCAGAGCTGCACCGCGAGCTTCGTCGAGCCGGCGCCGACGAACTGCTGCGCCTGCGCGCCGCCCTGATCGCCGCCGCCCTGCGGCTGCTGGATCTGATTCGCGAACGTGACCTTCAGCGACTCCGGGTTGAACTGCACCTTCGTCGCCTTGTCGGGATTGATCTTGTTCTCGAACTTCGTGTCGAGCTCGTACAGCTCCGCTTTGGCGATCTTCGCGACTTCAGGCATGGAGACCTCCGCCGCGTTCGATGAACATCGATTCGTAGGTGAGCTGCAGTTCCTCGATGGCGACGATTCCCGCGCCTGCGTTCATCGCGGGCGCCTTGAGCTTCGTGAGGAGGCAGCGATTGAGGACGAAGCGCACGCGATCGTCCTTGCCGTCGGGCGTGCGCAACGCGATGGTCGCCTTGCCGCGATAGTCGCTGCGCAGCTCGCGCGGGATTGCGAGTTGTTGTGCGTCGAACCAATCCCAGAGGTCGAAGCTGTTCGCGGTCATGCCGCGCTTGAGCGTGACGGTGCCGTAGTTCACGGCGCCGAGGAGACGGATTTGCGCGCCGTTGTTGCCGCCTTCGCGGATCGTCTTGACGTCCATCGTCATCTCGAGGCCGTCGCATTCGGAGAACTGCCCTTCGCAGATCTTCTTCACGCCGAGTCCCGTGACTTCGATCTGCACTTCGAAGTTGAAAGCGTTGAACGGATAGACGCTGCGCTGTTGCTCGGCCATCAGCGCACCTCCTGCACGAGCGCGGCGTCACCGCGTTGCACGAGTCGAATGGTGAGGAACGACAGCGGTCGCGAAGGCGCGATGCGCAACTCGGCGATGACGCGGCCGAGGTCCTGTGTTTGTCGGGTGTTGACGGTGTCGTCGGTGACGACCTGGTACGCGGAGCGCGCAGTGCGACCGGCGAATGCGCCGCGGAGGAAGAGCGTGGAGAGCAGCGCTTCGAAACCGCGCTTGATCGTGTTGTGCAGTGACGGTCCGTTCGGCTCGAACGCGTAGTCGTTGCCCGCGCGCAATGCGGCGCGACGCACGAGGATCAGCAGGCGGCGCACGTTCAGCGCGCGGACGTCGGCGTCGATCGAGAGCGTGTCGGAGTCGAGGCAGACGAAGCCGGTGGGCTCGTGGCGAATCAGATTCACGCCTGCGTCCTGCAGTGACTGTCGCGCGTTGGCGCCGATCGCCGGTTCGAGTGCGATCACGCCGTGCAGCACTTCGTTCGCGGGTGCGACCCACGCGCCGCGTGCGTTCGCGCGCTTCGCCATCACGCCGGCGGTTGCGCCGTCGGGAGGAATCGTGCGGAGGGGTCCACCTTCTTCGTCGCGGCCGATGAGCCACGGATGCCAGAGCGCGGCGTAGCTGAGGATGTTTGGATCGAACTTCGATGCGAGCGTCGCGGTGTGTGCGATTGCGCGCGCCGAGTCGTAGTGCGAAGGGAGCGAGAGCAGCGTGACGAGATCGCCGCGCGCCGCGGCCATCGTGATCATCGCGTCGTGGATCGCGAAGAGATGCGTGTCGCTGAAGTCCTTCTCCGCGACTTCGCTGAAGCCTGCGATGCCGGCGACGCGCACGACGATGCCTTTCGACCACGCGCTTTGTTGTCCGTTGAGAAACGTGCGCGCGCGATAGAAGTAGTCGCCGGCGCCGCGGCCGTGAATCGTCAGCGATGAACCTGCGCCGAGGAAGATCGTCGCGGCGTCGGAGAAATCGGCGCGCGTCGCTTCCTGGATTTCGTGCGTCGCGTCTTTGACCGTGTCCCAGGTGAGCTGGAACGTGCCGTGGACCGGCGTCGATTTTTTCAGCGCCGGTGCGTCGATCGCGCCGATCAATTCGCAGTCGTTGAACGTCTGCGGCGTCGCGTCCTTCTTTACCGGCTTCTCGTTGACCGGCGCGGGGAGTTTGTCCGCGGAGTCGAGGAGCCAGCCACGATGCACCGCGTCGGGCGCGGCGAGCATGGTTGCCTCTTCGATGCCGAGGAG
>DASVNL010000599.1:0-3022 GCA_036383875.1 Thermoanaerobaculia bacterium | reverse complement strand
TTACGTTCCTTTTCTCCGAATCCGAGCCGCCCAAGGGCGCGGTTTATCCGCCGTCACGCGAGCCGTGGGCGCGCGACGTATTGAAGCAGGTCGAAGACGAGGTCACGTTCGAAGAGGTGGCGAAGTATTTCCCGTGGCTGTCGCGCGAGGAATACGACCAGCGTCGCAAGGCGACCGATCCGTATTCGCATCCAGTCAGCGCATTACGCCGCATTCTCGTCGAGACGTCCGTCTATGACCGATTGGCGCGCGGATATCTTGGCGAGCAATTGCCGGATCTCACAATTCTTTATTTACAAGGCACGGACAGTATCGGCCACGTGTTTGCGCCGTATACCGCGCCGCGTCAGCCGCATATCAGCGAAGACGAATTCGCGCGTTACTCCGGCGTCCCCGAATTGTATTTCCGCCGCATTGACAAGTTGCTGGGTGACTATAAAGCGCTCGCACAGAAGCACGACGCGCGAATCATGCTGGCGTCGGATCATGGATTCCACTGGTTCGACGATCGCCCGACGGAACTGTCGAGCTTCGCCGCCAGCACTGCAGCGAAATGGCATCGCAAGGCGGGGATTTATCTGCTGTGGGGCAATGGCATTGCTGCGAAGGGTCGTACTGGATACGAGCAACACATTGCGCAAGTCGCGTCGACATTGCTCGCATTGAGCGGCATGCCCGCTGGCGACAATGTCGCGGCGCCGCCGATTGTCGTCCCTGCGTCCAACGCTCACGCGAATTATCACGCGCATTACACACCGATGAAGCCGCTGCTCGAAGGGGCGCCGTCCAAGGGTGCAGCCGAAGAGGAGCTCGCGAAGCTCAAAGCGCTCGGATATATCTCGTCCGGCGAATCGACGTCCGCGCCTGCAGGCGTCGCGGGAAAATCGACACATACCGCCGGCTGGTACAACAATCGCGCATTAATCCTCAAAGATCGTAATCGGATGGACGAAGCGGCGAGCGCGTGGGAGCAAGCCATTGTGCTCGATCCGAAATTGTCCTCCGCATTGTGGAATTACAGCGACCTGTTGTTTCAACAGCAACGCAATCTCGATCGCGCCGACGAATTACTGGTTCGTGCATTCGCCGCGGGATTGCCGGAAGGCCGCAAGTTCCTCATTGGCCGCGCAATCGGATATCAGCGCTCCGGCGCGACTCCGCGCAGTCTGAAATTGCTGGAGCAGGCCGTATCGGCCAAGCCGGACGACATCGAATTGCTCCTGTTCCGCGGGCGCTATCGGATCGACTCCCAGAACTGCAATGGCGCGCTCGAGGATTTTCGCGCGGCCGCGCAGCTCGATCCGAACAATCCCGTGCCTTACGCCTCAGCCGGCGTCGCAGAGATTTGCCTCGGCCGCCCCGACGACGCGCGGCGCAGTTTCGCCCGATCGCTGGCGATCGATCCGAATCAGCCGAAACTGCAGGCGTTTCTCAGGCAGCAGTAATCAGTCGTGGCGCAGTGCGTCGGGCGCGGCCTTGATGGCGTGCTCGACGAGGAAGTCGCGCTCCATCCTGCGCACCATCGATCCGCCCTCGCTGATGAAGCGAATCGTCAGCTCGTTGTTCGGCATCTTGCGCGGGAGCTGGTCGCGGAAGTAGATCCACTGTTCCATGGCGTTGCCGGCGTCGATGGTCCGGCGCGGCTGGTACCACGCCTCGCGACGGGTCATCGGCCGGACGGAGACGCGTTTGGGAGGGCCGAGGAGGACGAAGACGCGGCCGCGGTCACTGAGGGAGCCGCGATCGTCGGGGGATTCGGTGAACGCGATGTCCGCGAACGCGATGCGCGACAGGAACTCGACGCGCGCCTCGTTGACCGCGGTGGCCGGATCGGGATCGCGGCGGCTCCAGAAGCGGTCGATGAACGTGTGACGCGCTCCGTCGTCGCGGAGATGGCCCCATTCCTCCTTCTCTGCTTCGGTGCCGAGGATGACGAACTCGCTGGAGGCGCCCCAGGTGTCGGTGGGCCAGACGCTGCTCGTCACGCCGGGAGGAAAGCCTGGATACGCATCTTCAAAGGATGCGGGCGCGCTGCGGCGTTTCGCGAAGTGGTGCTGCACATCATTAAAGAGAGCGACGAACTCGGGCGAGAAGCGCGCCGCGTCGATCTTCGTCTGGGGGCTGTAGAGGAGGAAGGAGCGCAGGTCGTTTTCGGCCAGATCCTTCTGACCCAATGCGACTTCCGCGACGGCACTGTAGAAATAAATGGCCGAGAGGGCGGCGGAGCGCTGGCGGAGATTCGTCCAGGTCGCGACGGCCGGCGTGGCTTCGCGGAGAAGCTGCAGGGCCGGCTGGTGCTGGCCGGCTGCGATCTCCTCTTTGGCCTTTCCGATGGCGGCGGCGGGGTCGATGGCGGCAGCGGCGGGCAGCGTGAGCAGCACCGCGAGCGAGGCAGCAATGGAGAGAATCGCGCGCATGAACGGATGATACGTCCGGATGCGGCGCTGCTGCGGTGCACGTCCTGTGTCGGTGTAGTCGTTGCCGAGACAACACGAGAACTTCAATCTTTTGTCACGAGGGGTTGCACTTCTCTCGACGCGATCGTTACAATCCCGGCTTTCCGGGAAATTCGTGTTCAAACTGCCGTCTCGTTCGGACGGCTTCAATCCAGGAAGGGAGCAGGGATGAAAAGGTTTTTAGTATTGCTGACCACACTACTTCTAGTAGTGACCGGGTCTGCGTTCGCCCAGTCGACCACGGGTACGATCAATGTGATCGTGACCGATGCGTCGGGCGCCGCGCTGCCCGGAGTTACCGTCACGGCATCCGCCGCTGACACTACGACGCGCCGCACCGAGATTACGGGTGCGGACGGATCTGCAACCATCGTGCAGCTCGAACCGTCCGGCCAGTACGTCGTGGACGCGGGCCTCGAGGGTTTCGGTAAGGCTCAGGCGAGAAACGTGCTCGTTCGCTCTGCGCAGCAGGCGACGGTTCGCATCACCCTGACGATGGCGGCGGTCTCCGACTCCATCACCGTCACGGCCGATTCGCCGATCGTCGACACGACCAGCGCAACGGT
>DASVNL010000598.1:0-7074 GCA_036383875.1 Thermoanaerobaculia bacterium | reverse complement strand
GGAGTCGGGTACGACGCGAAGTCGACGACGATTTCCTGCGCCGTGATGACGGTGCGCAGCGCCGCGCGATACGACTCGACGTCGAAGCCCTTCGTCTCGCTGTAGAACTTCATGAGGTTCAGCGACGCGAGGTTGCAGGCGGAGTCATCGAGGAACATGTACTCCGAGCACGGATTGGACGCATTGATGCGCTCCGTGTTCGGGCACGGGTGCCAGTCGTTGACGGTCGTGTCGAACTGCATGCCCGGATCGCCGCAGACCCACGCGGACTGTGCCATGCGGCGCATGAGATCGCGCGCCTTGTACGTGTCCATCAGCTTGGTCTTGTCGGTGACGGCGCGCGTCGACCAGTCGCCGTCGCGCTCGTACGCGCGCATGAATTCGTCGGTCACGCGCACGGAGTGGTTGGCGTTCTGGAACTGCACGGAGTCGTACGCGCCGCCCGGAGCGTTGAAGGCGCCGTCGTAGCCGGCCTCGATGAGAGCCCAGGCTTTGCGCTCTTCCTTCTCCTTCGATTCGACGAAGTCGAGGATGTCCGGATGGTCGGCATTGAGGATGACCATCTTCGCGGCGCGACGGGTTTTGCCGCCGCTCTTGATGACGCCCGCGAAGGAGTCATAGCCCTTCATGAATGAGACCGGGCCGGACGCCGTGCCGCCGCCCGCGAGGAGCTCGCGCGACGAACGGATGTTCGAGAGGTTCGAGCCGGTGCCCGAGCCGTACTTGAAGAGCATGCCCTCGGTCTTCGCGAGGCCGAGGATCGAGTCCATCGTGTCCTTCACGGAGTTGATGAAGCACGCGGAGCACTGCGGCTTCTCTTCAATGCCGACGTTGAACCACACCGGCGAGTTGAAGGAGGCCATCTGGTAGAGCAGGATGTGCGTGAGCTCGTCGCGGAACGTATCGCCGTCGGCCTCGGACGCGAAGTAGCCGCCTTCGCGGCCCCACTGCGTGATCGTGCGGACGACGCGGCCGATGAGCTGGCGCACCGACGTCTCACGGTCGGGCGTGCCGATGTGGCCGCGGAAGTACTTCGACACGACGACGTTCGTGGCCATCTGCGACCAGAACTTCGGCATCTCGACATCCTTCTGCTCGAAAACGACGCCGCCGCTCTCGTTGGAGATCGCGGCATTGCGGAGCTCCCACTCGCAGGTGTCGTAAACGTCGACGCCTGCCTTGGTGAACCAGCGCTGGATCTCGATCCCGCCGGTCTTGGTCTCCTTCTTCCCCGCTTTTCGGGGCGGTGTCGTGCGCGAGCGGACCGACACATCAATGGCAGTCATTTGGCCTTCTCCTCTATGCCTAACAAGATTTTCAGAAAAAAAAAGCAGAGGAGGGCAGTTCGATCTGCGTGGAAGGAAACCGAACGGGAGAGCTCTGTGGATCCTTTTTCAGAGCGCTTCCGGGACTTCGGTGTCCCTCGACCGAACTTCCATCCCCTACCTCCCCCGACACTGCGTCCAGCTCTTCACTGCGAGCCGAGGCGCAAAATTCACTGCTGCACTTCGATCAACGAAACGACGCGCGAACGGAGCGAGAACCCTGGATCTGGGGCACCGACGACCTGACCTTCACCGTCACCTGATAATCGCGAATGTGGAGCGACACCGAGCGAACAGGGGACTGGATAACAGGACGCGCCGACTGCTTCAAATCCTTCATAAGCCTCCCTCACAACCATCGCGTTGTTTGATGCGTGACAACGTACGCTTCGGTCTCGGGCGTGTCAAGCAGGAGACCACAAGATCTTGTGGTCTTCCTCCAGCCAAACACAACATAGAGCGTAAATATTCGTGTTTCCAAGCAGTTACGCGAAGAGAGCCGCGCGGCATCCGAGGGTCCTTTTCCGCCACGCATCCACCGCTAATCCGCCGTTTCTCGACAGGATTTCCACAGGGTTATTCACAGGTACGAAAATCGCGTTTCCTCAGCAAATCCACGCGTTCCTCGCAGGTTTTGCGCATATTTTTCATGAGGATTATCACCACATGATCCGAGCGCATTTTCAGCAGCTTTTTCGTGTGAATTCCGGCGCTCCGTAGCAGACGCAGCCACTGTGAAAAAGGGCGAAAGGGAGGCGGTATCCGAAATCTGTGGAAAACTCGAATTCCGCACTTCGCAACCACTACAGATGGTGGTCCCAGAGGCGAGTGCACACAAATTGTGGCACGTGGAACATTTTTCAGTAGGAATCGCTGGCGCCGGCACCGCCGAAACCACCATCTCCGGACGGCCTCGCTTCGCCCGAAGCAGCCTCGGGCGGCGGCGATCCCGCCGCATGCGCCGCAGCGACAGTTCCTACATCCTGGAGAATGTCGTCGATCGGTGTGAGCTGCGCCAGCGTCGCGACGACGCCCGTCGTTCGATCGCGCAAAACGCGCGAGACCAGCAGCGATCCGCCGAGGAGAAACGCGCCTCCGAACGCGAGCTTCACTTCGAGCGGCGTGGCGATGCGCTGGCCGATCTCGATCGCGGCGATGGTCGCGCCGATGATCCCCGCGATGAGCATCGCGTGATGGCGTCGCGTAAACGCGAGCACGAGCATCGCGATCGCAAACGCCGCGTACAAAAGGATCGTCGTCGTGCGCCACGCCGGATCGGCGTTGACGCGACCATAGATCGGCAGCAACACAACGAGCGCGATCCACAACCACTCCGTCGATGCGCGCTTCCACTCGCGAAGCAACAGCAGTCCCGCGGTGACCGCGATGATCAACGCGACGATGACGCCGAGGTCCGCTTTCCTCTCCGCGTACTCCGCGACGAACATCGCCGCGACCGTGCCGAACAGCGGATTGCGCACGCGAAGCCCCGCCACCGCCGCCGCACCACCGAGCACCAGCATCGCCTCGGGCGCACCGGTGCTCGGAAGCTCGGTGATCATCGCGAACAATCCGCCGAGCCACAGCGCCGCCTCGACGCCGGTGAAGAACCAGCGACGCAGGATCAGATACTCGGCGAGTCCGATCGCCGCGACGCCCGTGATGACGCCTTCGGCGCCGGTGTCGATCGCGTCGAAGAAAAAGTACGCCGCGCCGATGCCGAGGCACGTCAGCACGAAGAACACGATCTGAAGGATGACGCTGTTCGACTTGTACTTCGGCGGTCCGAAGACCTGCTCCGTCTCGCGCGGAAAGCGCGATCGCAACAAGACTTCGCGTTCGTCCTGCGCGTTCATGCGCTCAGCTCCTTGAACTTCGCGTGGATGCGGAACAGCGCGATGATCGCGACGACGATCGAGATCACGACGAACAGGAACACGATTGCCTCCACTTCGACGAAGTGGAAGAGCAGCACGTCGACCGCGATGACGGCGTAGACGAACGCGTACAGCACGAACCACTCGCTGCGCGTCACGAAGCCCCACTTCATCACCGCGACGGCGATCGCGATCGTGAGCAGACATCCGAGCGGCGTGTTGAAGTCGATGCTCGCGAGTCCGCCGAGGAGCGCGAGGTTCGCGGCGAAATGCTCGAGGGTTCGCGAGAAGTCAGTCTTCGCGAAACGACGATCGAGCGCGCGCCAGACGAGCAGAATCGCGACGGTGAGGAACGCGGCGATCGCGAAGTCGCGCGCCTGATTCACGCGCTGGTCGGCGCCGAGCCACGCGGCGAGTGACGTGATCGCGAGCGACAACACGACGCGCGATCGAAACACGTACGCCGTGACGCCGTGCAGAATCGCGATGAGCAGCAGATGCTGGCGCCAGCTTTCACCGAGCACGTGAAACTGCGCTTCGATGAACGCGATGTCGGCGCTGAGCAGCAACGCGCCGAGGAGCAGCACGTAGTCGTCGACGAGCGATGCGCGATCGCGACGCCACGTGACCCACGCGTAGCACGCGGCCGCCGCGACGGCGATCGCGATCGCCAGCGCAAGTGGTCCGATGCGCTCGAGATTGTTCTTCAGTAGCACGCCGGCCGCGGCGACGAGGAGCATGACGCCGCCCCACGACGCGAGTCGCAACTCGGGATAGACGGCGAAGATCTCGCGGCGTTCGCGTGCGAGAAGCGCGTCGGTGCGCGCGTCGCCGAGGAGCGGACGCAGTCGCTCGAGCTCAGGTGCGAGGGAAAACATCGGGACATGGTCGCATGAGTACCGTTTTTGCCCGTTGACGGACCACCATAACGGAATTATTCATTTCTTCTTCAGAGAAGGAGGAAACGTCATGGCAGGTTACGGCCGTCCTCGTCCGTTGTATGGAGTGTGGATCGACGAAGCGCTGAAGAGCAACGACGCGAGTCAGATGCGCGAAGTGCTGGAAGCCGCCCGTGGCTACTTCCCGCCGGGACCGGTGCACACGTTGTACGGCGTGATCATCGACCAGGCGATATCCAGCGGCGCATCGCGCGACGAGTTGCAGGGGCTGCTCGAGCAGGCCAAGGCGACGTCGCGCGAGGACCTGCAGGGCGCGATCGCGCGACTCGAGAAGCATCTCGGATCGTAAGCGCCGATGACCGTCGAGGCGCTTCCCCGGCGCGCGTTGCGTGAAGACGATTTCATGCACGCGCATCCCGTGCACGTCGTGTGGGAAATCACACTGGCGTGCAATCTCAAGTGCGCGCACTGCGGATCGCGCGCGGGGAAGCGCCGGCCGTCGGAGCTTTCGACCGAGGAGTGTTTCGAGGTCGTCGATCAACTCGCGGCGCTGGGCACACGCGAGGTCACGATCATCGGCGGCGAGGCGTATCTGCGTCGCGACTGGACGCAGATCATCCGGCGCATCACCAGTCACGGGATGCTCGCGTCGATGCAGACCGGCGGACGCGCGCTGACGGAAGATCGCGTTGCAGCGGCGAAGGACGCCGGCCTCGGGACGTGCGGCGTTTCGGTGGACGGACTCGAAGAACTGCACGACGAGATCCGCGGCGTGAAGGGCTCGTTCCGTTCGGCGATGAACGCGCTCGAACTGCTGCGCAAGTACGGGATCCCCGCCGGCTGCAACACGCAGGTGCACAGCCGCACGATGCCGGAGATGCGCGGGATCCTGCACGAGATCGCGAGTCGCGGCGCGCGCGGCTGGCAGATCCAGCTCACCGTCGCGATGGGCAACGCCGTCGACAACGACGCGCTGCTTCTGCAACCGCATCAACTCCTCGACCTCATGCCGCTCCTCGGCGATCTCTACGACGAAGCCCGCGCCCTCGGCGTCGCCATGCAGCCCGGCAACAACATCGGCTACTTCGGCCCGTACGAGCACAAGTGGCGACTCGGCAACGGCGAGAAGCACTGGAGCGGCTGCGCGGCCGGTCACGCGGTGATGGGCATCGAGGCGGACGGCGTCATCAAAGGATGTCCGTCGCTGCCGACCGTCGGATTCAGCGGCGGCAACGTGCGCGACCTCACGATCGAAGACATCTGGCGCTTCAGCAAAGAGATCCGATTCTCGCGCGACCGCCAGATTCACGAGCTGTGGGGACGCTGTCGCACCTGCTACTACGCCGACGTTTGTCGCGGCGGCTGCACGTGGACGTCGACGGTGTTGTTCGGACGTCCGGGCAACAATCCGTACTGTCACTACCGCGCGACGCAACTCGCGAAAGAAGGACTGCGCGAGCGAATCGTGAAGACGCAGGAAGCGCCGGGCACGCCGTTCGACCAGGGACGCTTCGCGCTGATCACCGAGCCGCTCGATGGCGGCGAAGGCGAGCGCACGATCGCGGAGCCGCCGCGTTGGGAGATGAAGGAGCCGGAGCAGCGCGATGAAGATCGCCTCCCGCCGACGCTCGACATCTGCTTCGGCTGCATGCAGTACATCAAGCCGCTGACGGAAATCTGTCCGCACTGCGGCGGCGACGTCGCGGCGATCTCGCGCGAGCGGCACGAGCTCGAAGCGGCGATCGCGTTTCTGCGGAAGGAGCTAGGCGGGCGCGAGGCGCGCGCGTAGTTTCTTCGCGACGAAGCGCATCAGCGAAGCATCCTGCGGCAGCCGGAAGTAGAAGCGCACGTATTTCGGCAGCAACGCGACGCGGCGCGGGATGCCGCGATACGGTTTCGCGAGCGCGAGGCGTAGCCACACGGACAGCACGTACGCGTAGATCGCGGGACCGTAGCTGTTGCGCAGTTTCAGCGAGATGCGGCTGCCGATGCCGGAGTTGCGTTCGAGCTCGAGGAGGACTTCGAGCGGGATGCCGGCGCCGAGGCCGACGTGGAGGTATTCGAGGCAACGGAGGACGGCGAAGGACAGATCGCGATCGCGCGCGCCGCTCACGACGCGTTGCCAGTCGAACGACTCGCCGTGCTTCGCGAGCAGGAACCAGACGTCCGCGACCCAGCGGATCGGCGCCACGTCGACGTTGCGCGCGCTCGCGTGTCCGCACGCCTGCAGCAACTGATCGGCCGGCGACAACACGCGCACATCCTCGCCCAACAGCTTCGCGTCGACGGCCCCGCGACGGAACGCCTCGTCGCCATCGAAGCGATCGCGGATCGACGCCCAGTGCAGATCGAGCTCGCCGCTGCCATTGCGAAATGCGACGGCGTGGCGATACGGCAAGTACCACTCGGGCTCGACGGACGCCGGATGAAAGTTCCAGCCGCAATCACGCAGCACATCGACAGCGCGACGAAACTCGTCTGGCGCGACGAGCAGATCGAAGTCTTCCATCGGCCGCAACGCGAGCTCCGCATATGAACCATCGGCGACGAGCGACGCGCCCTTCAGCACGATCGAGGCGATGCCTTGCTCGCGCAGCGCACGCATCGCGCGGAGTCCGTGTTCGACGACGAGCTGATTGCGCACCCACGCGTTGCGATAGATGCCTTTGAGTCGCGGCATGATTGCGTCGTCGATACCGTGCTTCTGCAGATTGCGATAGAGCAGCGGCAGGAGTCGCAGCGAGCCGTACTCGACGTCGTTCAGATCGACGGACGCTTTCCACTCGTCGAACGACGCGCGCACCGCGATGGCGTCCGCCGACAGCGACGCACGCAGCAGGTGATGCTCGACGCGCGTCGGCATGAACGTGCCGGAGCGATTCGCGAAGTAGATCAACCGTTCTTCTCCGTGCGACGGCGATCGAGTGTCGCTTTGAGAACGCGCAGGTAGTTGCTGTCCAGCGTCGCGCGCTC
>DASVNL010000597.1:0-1528 GCA_036383875.1 Thermoanaerobaculia bacterium | reverse complement strand
ACGCTTGCCGGCGCTCGTCGCGACGTCATCACTGGAGCTCGGCATCGACATGGGCGCGATCGATCTCGTGATTCAGATCGAAGCGCCGCCGTCGATCGCGTCGGGCATGCAGCGCATCGGACGCGCGAGTCACCAGGTCGGTGCGGAGTCGAGCGGCATCATCTTCCCGAAGTTTCGCGGCGATCTCGTCGCGTGCGCGGCCGTCGCCGAGGCGATGCACACGGGTGCGATTGAACCGACGCGCTATCCGCGCAATCCGCTCGACGTTCTCTCGCAGCAGATCGTCGCGATGGTCGCGATGGATGACTGGTCCGTCGACGATCTCTTTCGCACGATTCGTTCGGCTGCGCCGTTCTCGGAGTTGTCGCGCACCGCATTCGACGGTGTGCTCGACATGCTGTCGGGCCTGTATCCATCGGATGAATTCGCGGAACTGCGTCCGCGTCTGACGTGGGATCGCGTTGCGAACACTCTGACCGCGCGACAAGGCGCGAAGCGCGTCGCGATCACGAGCGGCGGCACGATTCCGGATCGCGGTCTGTACGGCGTGTTCCTCGCGGGCGCGGAGAAGAACCAGTCCGCGCGCGTCGGCGAGCTCGATGAGGAAATGGTCTTCGAGTGTTCGCCCGGCGACACGTTTCTTCTCGGCGCGTCGACGTGGCGCATCGAAGAGATCACGCACGATCGCGTGATCGTCACGCCCGCGCCGGGGCAGCTCGGCAAGATGCCGTTCTGGAAAGCCGACGCCGCGGAACGCACGGTGCCGTTCGGCGAGGCGATCGGAAAACTCGTGCGCGAAATTCGCGAGACGAAGCCCGCCGCCGCGATCGAGCGGCTCGTCACGCGCCACGATCTCGATCGCCGCGCGGCCGAGAACTTTCTGCAGTACCTGCGCGATCAGGAAGACGCGACCGGCGCGGTTCCGGACGATCGCACGATCGTGATCGAACGCGTGACCGACGAGCTCGGAGACTGGCGCGTCTGCGTGCTCACGCCGTTCGGCGGCCGCATTCACGCGCCGTGGGCGATGGCCGTCACGGCGAAGGTGCGCAACGAGCTGGCGATTGACGTCGAGACGATGTGGGCCGACGACGGCTTCATCGTCCGCTTTCCCGAAACTGACCTGCCGCCGCCGATCGAGCTGATGCTCCCCGATCCCGACGAAGTCGAGCAGTTGCTCCTGCGACAACTCGGCGCGAGCTCGATGTTCGCCGCGAAGTTCCGCGAGGCCGCTGCGCGCGCGCTGCTGTTGCCGCGCACGCGCATCCAGGGGCGCACACCGCTGTGGCAACAGCGCAAACGCACGTATGACTTGCTGCAAGTCGCGTCGCGCTTCGGTTCGTTCCCGATCATCCTCGAGGCGTATCGCGAAACGCTGCGCGACGTGTTCGACGTCCCCGCGCTCGTCGAGCTGACGAAGAAAATCCGCCAACGCACGATTCGCGTGCACACCGCGGACACGCAGAAGCCGTCGCCGTTCGCAGCGTCGGTGTTGTTCAAATACGTCGCGAACTTTCTGTACGACGGT
>DASVNL010000596.1:0-1988 GCA_036383875.1 Thermoanaerobaculia bacterium | reverse complement strand
TTGCTGCGCGAGCTGCGAGCGAATCCGGAGACGTCGTCGATCCCGGTGCTGATGCTCTCCGCGCGCGCCGGCGAAGAAGCACGCGTCGAAGGTCTCGAAGCGGGAGCGGACGACTATCTCGTGAAACCGTTCAGCGCGCGCGAGCTGCTCGCGCGCGTCGGCGGATTGCTCGCCGTCACGCAGGTGCGACTCGAAGCAAACTCGGTCCTGCGTCGCAGTGAAGAGCGCTATCGCTCGCTGATCGAGGCGACGGCGGCGATCGTCTGGAGCATGTCCGCGGCGGGCGTGTTCGAGGACGATCAGCCGGGTTGGACATCATTCACTGGCCAGTCGCGCGAACAGCTCGCCGGCGATGGCTGGATGGACGCCGTGCATCGCGACGATCGCGACGCCACGCGTCGCGTGTGGGATGAAGCACGCGAACTGCGCGAGGTCCTCGAGACGCAGCATCGCCTGCGACGTCGCGACGGCGAGTATCGCTACATGAGCGTGCGCGCCGTGCCGCTGCTCAATGAGGACGGCAGCGTGCGCGAGTGGATCGGCGTGCACACGGACATCACCGTCGAGCGCCGCCTGCAACAAATCCTCGAAGCGGAGCGCCTCAGCCTGCGCGACATCTTCACGCGCGCGCCCGCATTCATCGCGGCGCTGCGCGGTCCGGCGCATGTGTTCGAGATCGCGAATCCGCTGTACATGCGCATCGTCGGCGAAACGCGCGACGTGATCGGCAAGCCGATTCGCGCGGCGTTGCCCGATCTGGCAGGGCAGGGATTCTTCGAGCTGCTCGATCGCGTGTACGCGAGCGGCGAGCCGTTCGTCGGCAGCGAAATGCGCGTCGATCTCGATCGCGGCGACGGCGTCGAGGCGCGGTACGTCGACTTCGTCTATCAGCCGATGCGCGACGCGGACGGCGCAGTGACCGGGATCTTCGTGCACGGCAACGACGTCACGACGCAGGTGCTCGCGCGGCAGGAAGTCGAACGGCAGGCCGAGGAACTGGAGCACACGAATCTCGCGCTCGTCGATCAGATCCTGCTCAACAAAGCGATCAGTGACAACGCGGCGTCCTGTCTGTTCCGCGTCGACGAACGCGGCTATGTGACGTTCATGAATCCGGCAGCCGAAGAGGTGACGGGCTTCACGCTCGCGGAGCTGAACGAACGCACGCTGCACGAAGCGCTGCATCATCACTATCCCGACGGCCGTTCGTTCCCGAGCGAGGAGTGCGCGCTCGATCGTGCACGCTTGGAGCACACACCGCTCAAAGACCATCGCGAGACGTTCATTCGCAAGGACGGGACGTTCTTCCCCGCGGCGGTGCACGTCGCGCCGCTGTCCGGACGGCTCGCGGGCGTGGTCGTCGAGTTCCGCGACATCACGGACGAAGTACGCGCGCAGGAAGTGTTGAAGGAAGCGGATCGTCGCAAGGACGAGTTCATCGCCACGTTATCGCACGAGCTCCGCACGCCACTCACCGCAATCCTCGGCTGGGCGCGCATTCTCCGCATGCCCGGCAACGACTCCGAGACGATGTCGCTGGGCATCGAGACGATCAACCGCAGTGCCGAGGTGCAGGCGCAGTTGATCGACGACGTGCTCGACATCTCGCGTGTGACGACCGGGAAGTTGCAGATCGCGACGGACGTCGTCGACGTCGCGACGGTCGCCTCATCCGCGCTCGACACGGTGCGACTCGCCGCGGAAGCGAAGCAGGTGCGCGTCAAGCATCAGCTCGAAGCGAAGGACGCGCTCGTCCTCGGCGATCCGAATCGTCTGCAGCAGGTCATCTGGAATCTGCTCTCGAACGCGATCAAGTTCACGCCGTCCGGCGGCGTCGTGGAGCTGACGGTGCGCCGCAACCGGAAGAACGTGGAGATCACAGTGCGGGACAACGGGATGGGCATCCGCACGGACTTCCTCCCGCACATCTTCGAGGCCTTCCGTCAAGCCGACAGCGCCACGACGCGCGTGCACGGCGGCCTCGGGCT
>DASVNL010000595.1:0-8001 GCA_036383875.1 Thermoanaerobaculia bacterium | reverse complement strand
TCTCGGATACGCCGAAGCGCGCAACGCGCAAGAGATCTGGATCGGCGTCAACGCCCTCGACTACAGCGGCTACCCCGACTGCCGCCCCGAATTCATCGACGCATTCCAAAAGGTGATCTGGACCGGCACCCGCAGCGGCGTCGAACACCAGGAACCCCGCCTCATCGCCCCGCTGTTACACATGACAAAGGCCGACATCATCACGCGCGGCATCGCGCTAGGAGTCGACTACGCGATCACGCATTCGTGCTACGACCCAGTGGGCGGGCTGGCGTGTGGGCACTGTGATTCGTGTTTGCTGCGTCGCAAGGGATTCGAGGATGCGGGGGTGAACGACGTGACCGTCTACGTGTGAGCCGCTGCTAATGAAGTGCCGCACTCACTCGCGCGATCAGGTCCGCGACTGTTCGGCATTGGGTCATTTCGGCACTGGTCAATTCACGGCCACCGCGCTGGCGAATCAGCGCATTGATGTCGATCAGTAATTGGTCGCGCTTCGTCGGATCAATCTTCAGATCCTGATCCAGAGTGAGAGTGTCGCTCGACGGGCTGACACTCGTGTGAGCCATCAACCGCACGAGCACGTCATTGCGCAAATCGGCGGAGCCGATCGCTCGTTTCGGACCGGTTTCGACAGCCCTCTCGGTTGCGCGTGCCACGGCGCGTCCGACGCCTTGTGAGAGGACGTATCCGGCGACGCCGCCCAGCAGCGTGCCCAGTGTGTTTTCGTTCAGGATGTGCGCAATGCCGAGTGCCGCGATGACGATCAGCAAGACCATCACCGTTGCGAACTGAATGACCTGTCCGGACGCGATCCATTCCATTTGAACGTCGCCGTGGAACAAACGCATCATTCCGATGAGCGCCAGGCCAAACACGCAGAAGATGACGATGTACCAGGGCAGCGCGCTCAGAAGCTGATCGGCGCCGACGCGAGATTTGTTGAGCGCGTCCGTGAGAGCTTTCTCGCGGGCGAGCCAGGCGTTCTCGAGCTTCTTCGCGCGGGGCTTCTCGGCGTCGTATGCGGCTTGCACGAAGCTGGCGAGTTTCTTCTGACGCTCGAACCAGTTGGTGACCGCGTCCACCAGTCGCTTCTGGGTCGCGGGATCTGCCAGTCGCGCGCAGATCTGCGACGCCGACATATCCTCGCGATTGAAGGCCGTCGTCAATTCCTGTTCGGCGCTCTTTTCGGGCGGAGACAGTTGTTCTCGGAATCGGGGATCGTTTTCGTACTGGTAGTAGGCGATGCGATTCCGGCCGAAGGCATCTTGAAGGGCAGCGAAACTCTGGTCGACTTCTTCCTCGCTGCAGGTCGCCGTGGCGGCAACCAGTCTGCTGGCGGCGGCGCGCGCATCGGTGCCGGCACGATCGAGATCCGTCTGCGAGACGGGTGACTCGCGTTCCTGGACATTCCGATAGGCACGCGCCGTGGTCTGCGCTTCGCGGACGGAATCCGGCAGCAACTCGTACACCGGGATCGGCATCTTCTGAATGCGATCGATCTCGGCGTCGGCAGCCGTGTCGCTCCGGAGCGCCTTCGGGTCAAACTCGGCGGTCTCCTGTGCCGCCGCAGCGTGAGCGACGGCCAGCGACAGCACGAAAGCCGCGATTGCCTGATGCCTCATCGTTCAGGCGTGACGCCGGACGCGCGTTTCCTACACCGTACGAGTTTGGTGGTAAATCGCCCGGCTCCGTCACACCTCGTTGACAGGAGGAGCGACGTGGCAGTTTCGACTTGGACTGTGGTTGCGCGGAGACTGGTGCTGGCGGTCGTATCTGCGCTGATTCTGGCGTGTCAAAGCACGCGTCCTGCGACGAATGACGGAATGCCCTACGTGGGGCTCAAGACCGTTCGTACGACTCTCGATGAGTTCCTTTGGCAACTGGATCGGGAGGTCGATCACACCGATGGCAGCGTCAATCTGCTTTGCGGCAGGGGCATTGTCGCGGCAAACACGCTGCGGCTGACGGCGTCGGTCGGGTCGAAGCCTGTGTCGCAGCTCTATTTCGACTCCCTCAAGTACGACATTCAAAGCGTCCGCGAAGGTCTGGCAAGTCAGGTGGATCCTGTTGGTCTTGCTCTCATGACGGTTGGCGTCGAGAGTCTCGAGGTCAAGGCGTCGCACGCTCGCGCCGTTCCGCAAACCTGGGCGGAGGCGGTGTTGGTGCGCGTTCACACCCTGCGTCGAGGGGTCGTGGCGAATGGCCTGGAGGTCTGGTACTGCCCCCGTAAGGGGAGCGTGGTCGGAAGCCCGTACTGGCGAACGTTCGCGAAGCGAAGCAGCCCGGCGATCGACAGACTTGCGCCGGGGTTCTACAACATCGCACCGGAAGGCACGCGCGTCGAAAAGTATCGGATCGGCGGGTTCGGAGAGACGGAGCAGGACATCACATTGGAAGTTGGGAACTAGCGGCTTCCCGGCACCACCGCGGTCGCCCCTCGACGAAGTGGAATCGAATGCGATGCGTTCGGCATAGCATTCGGTGAGAACAGCCTCGCTCAAACTACCTCTCTGATGCGAGACTTCACCCGCCTGCATGCGCATCACCGAAATCTTCCACTCCATCCAAGGCGAGTCCTCCCATGCCGGACGTCCGTGCGTGTTCGTTCGCCTCACCGGCTGCAACCTCCGGTGCACGTGGTGCGATAGCGAGTACACGTTTACGGGTGGGGAGCGGATGTCGCTCGATGACGTCATGGCGCGGGTGGGAAGTTATGGGTGCAGGCTGGTGGAAGTCACGGGTGGGGAGCCGTTGGCGCAGGCGGAGGCGTTTGAGTTGATCGCGCGGTTGTGCGATGAGGGGTATGAGGTGCTCATCGAAACCTCCGGGTCGATTGATACGGCGCCGGTGGATCCGCGGGCGAAGTTGATTCTCGACATCAAGTGTCCCGGGTCGGGGGAAGTGGAGAAGAATCGGTGGGCGAATCTCGATCAGTTGCGTGCGCATGATGAGATCAAGTTCGTCATCGCGGATCGTGCGGACTACGACTTCGCGAAGCGCGTCATCGAAGAGCGGAAGCTTGATCGGTGGACCGTCCTCTTGTCGCCTGTTTGGGGGACGATGGACATGAAGGCGCTCGCGGAGTGGCTGCTCGCGGATCGATTGCCGGCGCGCTTTCAGACGCAACTGCACAAACACATCTGGGGAGCGGATGTTCACGGCGTATGAGTAAACCTAGACTGGATCACATCGGCATCGCAGTGCGGTCTCTCGAGTCCGCGAAGATCTACCAGGACCTCGGGCTCGAGATCGAGCACATCGAGACCGTCGAGACGCAGCGCGTGAAGACCGCGTTCCTCTCCGTCGGCGACTCGAACCTCGAATTGCTCGAGCCCACCTCGCCCGACTCGCCGATCGCGAAGTTCATCGAGAAACGGGGCGAGGGCATTCATCACATTTGTTTTCGCGTCGACGACATCGAGGCGCACCTCGAGCGATTGAAAGCCGCGGGTTATCGGCTCATCAACGACGCGCCCGTGCCGGGTGCGCATGGTTGTCGCGTCGCGTTTTTGCATCCTGCTGCCGGAAACGGCGTGCTGATTGAATTGAGCGAGAAGCACGAATGATCGAGGGATTCGACGAAGGCGCGCTGGTGATCGCGAACCTGATCAACCCGAAGGAAAAGTTCTTCGGCGTGTTGCGTGCACTGTCCGGCGCGGGCGTGACGCTCCGCGCGATCAACCTCGACTCGTTCGACGACTGGATTCGCCAGATCGCGCACGGCGAAGACAGCGAGATCGAGATGGTGACGATGTTCGTCCCGTTGTTTCGCGTCGAGCGGATCTTCCTCGACGAGCCGGTCGGGATGATCAAGTCGTACACGCAGCGCTTCGAAGAGGTAGTGGGGCAGAGCGTGCCGCAGTATCTCGGATTATGATTCGCCCCCGAAACGACCGACTCCCGGAGGAAATGTTGTCCAAGATTGCACGTAATTTGTTCGCCGCGCTGCTCGTGGCGGCGGCGTTGTTCACCGCCTGCAAGGGCGAAGAAGAGTATGCGGAGCCCGAGGCGTTCAGCTTTGTGGTGTATCCCGGCTCGAGATATCTGGGTCAGCTCACCGAGATGACCAAGAACGCCCACAAAGTCCTCAACCCCAACGTCGCGCCTCCGCCGACTGCGATTTACGACACGGACGCGGCCATCGAGACCGTGGCCGACTACTACGTCAAGCAGTACGGCTACAAGGAAATCGCGCAGGACTCGACCAACAATCTCAGCGCCGCGAAACCGCCGGCGTACTGGCGCAGCGGCGACCTCACTGTCGACGCGAAGCAGATCGAGGGCTTGGCGAAGCAACTCGGCCTCAACACCGACGTCACGAAAGCCGCGGGTGCGTATCGCGCCGTGGACATCGCGCCGCGACCGAACCGGCCGCGCGTCGTCGTGCAGCGTCCGTACTTCGACGTCACGACCTCGCAGGTCGTCGACCGCACCCTCATCCTGATGTCGCGCTGACGCCATGCCGCCCCGCGTCCTCATCATCGGTTTCGGCCTGATGGGAGGCTCCGCGGGGCGTGCTCTGCACGCGCGCGGCTGGCACGTCTCGTTTGTCGATGACGCCGTTCCCTCCAGCGACTACGCGGAGAAACTCGACGCGCCGCGCGATGAAGAGATGGTGCTCCTCGCGACGCATCTCGACGTCGCGGTGAAGTTGTTACCGGCGCTGCGCACGAGCGGCGTGATCACGTCGCTCTGCAGTTTGATGAAGCCGCTGCGCGATGTCGGGCCGTCGAACTTCATCGCCGGACATCCGATGGCCGGTTCGCATCTCAGCGGCAACGTGAATGCGACCGCGACGCTGTACGAAGGCAAGACCTGGTTCGTCGAGTCGCACGACGAACGCGTTGAGCAGTTGATTCGCGACTGCGGCGCGACGTCGCGCATCGTCGACGCGGAAACGCACGACGCCGCGATGGCGCTCACGAGCCAGTTGCCGCAAGTCCTCTCGACCGCGCTCGCCGCGTATCTCCACGACAAGAACCTCGGCGACTTCGCCGGCGCGGGGCTGCGCGATTTTCTGCGGCTCGCCGAGATGAGTCACGACATGTGGGGCCCGATCCTCGCGGAGAATCGCGAGACGCTCGGACCGCATGTCGAAGGCGTTGCGGCCATCCTGCGCGAGATGATCGAAGGCGATCCGCGCGACGCGTTTGCGAAAGCCAATGCGCTCTTCCGCCGTTGACTTGATCCTTCCTCATCCCTCATCGTTCGCGGCATGAAGAACCGCGCCATCGTCATCGTCTGCGATTCTCTCGGGGTCGGCGAGCTGCCGGACGCCGCGGAGTTCGGCGACGAGGGATCGAACACACTCGGCCACATCCTCGACGCGCAGCATCCGACGCTCCCGACGCTCACGCGCCTCGGCCTGCTGCACACCCTGCCGACGCCCGCGTCGACCGACATCCCGGCCGCGGGCTTCGGTCGCATGAATGAAGTCAGCGCGGGGAAGGACACGACGACGGGCCACTGGGAAATGATGGGCCTCATCGTCGAGGATCCGTTCCGCACGTATCCCGACGGCTTCCCTCCCGACGTCATCGCCGAGTTCGAGCGCCGCATCGGCCGCAAGACCCTCGGCAACAAAGCCGCGTCGGGCACCGTCATTCTCGACGAGCTCGGCGAAGAGCACATGCGCAGCGGCGCGCCGATCGTCTACACCTCCGCCGACTCCGTCTTCCAGGTCGCGGCGCACGAGGACGTGATCCCCGTCGACGAGCTGTGGCGCATCTGCACCGAGGCGCGCGCGCTCATGCGCGGGGAGCACAACATCGGACGCATCATCGCGCGCCCGTTCGTCGGACCGTCGACCGGACACTTCAAGCGCACCGCGAATCGCAAAGACTTCACCGTCCGTCCGACCGGCGAGACGGTCGTCGAGCGCGCGTTCAAGGCGGGCAAAGAAGTGATCGGACTCGGCAAGATCGCCGACATCTTCGATCGCGTCGGCATCAGCCAGGAGATTCGCACGGAGTCGAACTCGGACGGGATGCGCAAGACGATGGAGCTCGTGCGCCAGTCGCAGGGCGACTTCATCTTCACGAACCTCGTCGACTTCGACTCGAAGTACGGACATCGCAACGACGCCGCGGGTTACGCGAAAGCACTCGAGCAGTTCGACGGCGAGCTGGCCGCGCTGCTCGACTCGCTGCAGGAAAACGATCTCGTGTTCATCACTGCGGATCACGGCTGCGATCCGACCGACGTCTCGACGGATCACACGCGCGAGTACGTCCCGCTGGTCGTCGCGGGTCCGCGCATTCGCGGCGGCAAGCCGCTCGGCACGCGCTCCTCGTTCGCCGACCTCGGCGCAACGATCAGTGACTACCTCGCGTTGCCAACCGCGGGACTCGTCGGCACGAGCGTGCTCGGCGAGCTGGGGGTGAAGGAATGAAGTCGCTGGTTCTCGCGGCCGCGCTGGCCGTCGTCGCGCCGCTCGTTGCGCAAACGAATGACGTGCGTCAGCGCGTCGCCACCGACGCCATGGTCGTCGACCGTCTCGCCGAAGTCGCGAACAAGCGCGAGCTGCCGACCGATCTGCTCAAGCGCATCGTCAACGAAGACATCGAGCTGATGCGCGGACGCCGTACCGACGGCTCGTACGACTACGCGACGTGGGAGCGTTTCGAAGCATCGCGCGTGAAGGAAGGCTTCTCCGTCGAAGCGCGCGCGGACAAGATGGACACGCTCGAAGTGAAGGGCTCGTACGTCTATCGCGTCATCATCGACGCTGCGAATCGCAAGTTGCTGGTGCGCAAGAACCGCCCGTTGTGGATCGAGCGCGTCGACCTCGAGTACGTCGGCGTCGGCTCGACGCAGACCGAGCGGCAGACGGTCGACGTGAAGGTGTGGATGCAGCCGGGCGAGATCCGTCCCATCGATCTGCCGGTGATCGCGCGTCAGGCGACGGCGAAGGTCATCGCGACGGTGGAAGAGAAGGGCGGCTACGCGAACGTGACGGTCGCGCTCGTGCAGGCGCGCATCGTCGACAACGCGGACAGTCCGTACGCCGATGCGGTGTCGAGTGCGAAGGCGATGTTGCGCGCGCTCGACAACAACGAGCTCCCGTCGCTGCGGTCGATGGCCCAGCGCATGCGCGACGGCCTCGGCGTCGCCGCGCCGGTCGCGACCACGGCCGCGGCGCGTCCGTCGGCGTCGAGCATGACGGTCACGGCGCCGGCTCCGGCGCGCGATCTGGCGGCGCAGGTGGAGATGCAGGCGGAACTGCAGCTCATTGAGGATTTGCTGACGGGAAACGAGTCGGAGAGGCGAGAGGGGATGGATCGGTTACACCAACTGATTCGCAAAATGCGTTAGCGCCGCGCGCCATTCGTGCGCGCGATAATTGCAGGGCCGAGGCGTGCGCGAGGCAGCATCGCGCACCGTTAACACTTTTGCCGGTTTGACGCCCTTCGCACGGTGACGTAAAATGCGCGTCCCTCTTGTTGTTTTCCTAAGCTTTCCGAAAGGAGCCTCACTTGTCGTCAGTCAAATTGAGTTTCAAGGTCGGGGACAAGCTCGTCTATCCGAACCACGGGGTTACTGTCGTGGAGCATATCGGCGAGTCGCCGATCATGCCGACGAGCGATAGCTATTACCACCTTCGCTTGCTCGCGAACAATTCGCGGCTGATGGTGCCGATCTCGAACACAGACCGCGTCGGTCTTCGTAAACTCTACCAGCAAAAGGAGATCAAAGGTCTCCTGGGGCTGCTCGAGGAGCGCACGGTCAAGAGCCACACCGACTGGAAAGGTCGTTATCGCGAGAACCTCGAAAAGATGAAAACGGGGCGTCTCGAAGATGTGGCCGATGTCCTGAAGAACCTGAACGAAGTTCAGAAGCGGAAGAGCCTCTCGTTCCGTGAGAAGAAGATGTACGACCGCGCGAAGTACCTCCTCGTTTCCGAGGTTGCGATCGTGAAGAACATCCCGGAGCCGGAAGCCGAGAAGCTCATCCACAAGTGCCTGGAGAAGTCGCTGACCGTGCCCACCGGGCACTGAT
>DASVNL010000594.1:0-7660 GCA_036383875.1 Thermoanaerobaculia bacterium | reverse complement strand
TCCACACCGTGTCGCCGAAGCCGTCATCGGCGATGAAGAACAGCGTGCCGTTGACGTTGTGCATCTCGCGCGGATTCGAGTCCGAGATGTGATCGGCGGCGACGTTCTTGAGCATCCGCGTGCCGGCTTCCGTGCCGTCCGCGAACCACGGCTCGCGTCCCGTCGTCCCGGACTTCGCGGCGAACATCACTCCGCCGCCAACGGACGCGAACTCCGATGCATCCGAACCGGCGCTGCCGACGACGACATCCGCGAACAGTCGCGTGCCTTCGATCGTCCCGTCTGTGATCCACGGTTCGGAGCCATGCGCGGCGTCGCTTGCGGTGAAGTACGCCTTCGCGCCAGTCACTGCGATCTCGCCGTTGTTGTGCGGCGCGTCTTTGATCACGCTCGTTCCGGCGGCGGTGCCGTCAGTCACCCAGTACTGGCCCAGCGTTCCGGACGTTGAGAAGAGAATGCGATCGCCGAGCCGCGCCATCGCGACGATCTCCATGTCGGACGCGCGTTGCGCGATCGTCGTCACGAGTTGCGTGCCCGCCGCGGTGCCGTCGGTGCGCCAGATCTCCGACGGAGCACCGTCGTGGTTCGTGAAAAAGTACGCGTGCGCTCCCGCGACAGTGAATCCGCTCTGCCCGATGCGCGTGAATCCTTCGCGCAAAACGATCGTGCCCGCGGCCGTGCCGTCCGTGCGCATCAGCGTGCGTGTCGCGCCGGCGATCACCGTGTAGACGATCGCGTCGTTGAGAGATGTGTTGAGGAGAACTTCGGCGGACGTCGCGATGAACTGCGTGCCCTGCGCCGTTCCGTCGGAGATGAACAACCCGGTGCGCGTCCCGTCGTTCGCGTGGAAAACGATGCGCGATCCGACGGCGCCGAGAATGTGCGGCGACGGCGATGTGATGCCGGGATTGAGATCGACAACCAGCTTCGTGCCCGCGGCGGTGCCATCGGTCTTCCACAACTCGAAGCCGGTCGTCTCGCCGGATGCGACGAAGTAGTTGCCCGAAGCTGTCGCGATCGGCGCCGTCGGGAAGGAGCCTGCAGGACCCGGCCAGATGTCCGCGACCATCTTCGTCCCCGCGGTCGTGCCGTCGGTGACCCACAACTCGCGTCCGTGCTCCGCGGTGATCCCGAGGAAGTAGACGCGGCCTTCGATGGCATCGCGATAAGACGACGACACAGGCAGTCCCGACTTCGGACCTTCCGAGAGATCGCGCACGAGATACGTGCCCGCGGGCGTTCCATCGGTCCGCCATAACTCGCGTCCCTGCGCAGGACTCGACGCCGCGAAGAGCGTGACGTTGCCGATCGACGCGTACGGATCCGGGGACGAGTCCGTGCCGAGGATGCGGCTGTTCACGTCCTTCACGAGGTACGGCTGCGCCGTCGCGAGGCGCGCGGCGAGCACAACGAGAGCGAGCAAGAACTTGGTTACAGTTGACATCGACGTGTTCGTGAACCGCGAAGTTGGGAGCATCATTGCGCCCGGCGTCTGCGTTTCAAAACAACCCACCGTTCCCTTCAACCCTCCAACGAAAGAGAGACGAATGAGCTCGAGACTTCTTGTGATGACAGTAACGGCTGCGCTTGCGTGGTCCGCGGCTGGCGCTGACAAAGGCGCGACTGCGACGATCACCACCACCACACCCACCGCCCAGTCCGCGACGACCGCGAAGCGCTACGGCACGTGGGGCGTCGACACGACCGGCATGGATCGCACCGCGAAGCCGGGCGATGACTTCTTCAAGTTCGTGAACGGCTCGTGGGCCGCGACGACGCAGATCCCGCCGGACCAGACGCGCTGGGGCGCGTTCAACCTGCTGCGCGATCTGTCCGAGGCTCGCGTGCGCGCGATCGTCGACAAGTGGGCGGCAGACAAGAACCTGAAGGCCGGCTCGGACGAGCAGAAGGTCGCGGCGTTCTACCGCACGTACCTCGACGACGCGACCGTCGAGAAGCTCGACGCGAAGCCGCTGCAGCCGTACCTCGACACGCTGAAGAAAGCGAAGACGCTGGACGACATCGCGCGCTCGATGGGTCGCGCACGTGTGACCGGCGCGGGCCGCTCGTTCGTCAACGCTTCCGTTCGCGACGACGCGAAGAATCCGGAGCAGTACGCGCTGTACCTCTCGCAGTCCGGTCTCGGACTGCCCGATCGCGAGTACTACCTGCGCGACAACTTCAAGGCGCAAAAAGAGCGCTACCAGCAGTACGTCGCGGACATGCTCCGCCTCGCCGGCTGGGAGGACGCGGACAAGAACGCCGCGGACATCGTCGCGCTCGAGACCAAGCTCGCCGAGGCGCACTGGTCGCGCGCGGAAAGCCGCGATCGCGACAAGACCTACAATCCGATGACCCTCGCCGAGCTCGAGAAGACCGCGCCGGGCTTCCCCTGGGCCGTGTACTTCAAGGAAGCGGGCCTCGAGAAAGCCGATCGCGCGATCGTCACGCAGAACACCGCGATGCCGAAGGTCGCGAAGATCTTCGCGGACACGCCCGTCGCGACGCTGCAGGCGTGGCAGGCGTTCCACATCACCGATGACGCGGCGCCGCTGCTGTCGAAGCGCTTCGTCGACGCCGAGTGGGAGTTCCGCTCGAAGTTCCTCAACGGCGCGCTCGAACAGCGTCCGCGCTGGAAGCGCGCCGTCGCCGCGTCGGAAGGCGCGATGGGCGAAGCGATCGGCCGCACGTACGTCGCCGAGTACTTCCCGCCGGAGTCGAAGGCGAAGATGGAAAAGCTCGTCGCCGACCTGCGCGTCGCGATGAAGGGCCGCATCCAGAACCTGTCGTGGATGGGTCCGGAGACGAAGGCCAAGGCGCTCGAGAAGCTGTCGAAGTTCGGCGTCAAGATCGGCTACCCGGTGAAGTGGCGCGACTACTCGAAGCTGACCGTGAAGGAAGGCGATCTGATCGGCAACGCCGAGCGCGTCGCGAAGTTCGACTGGGACTACTCGGTCAATCGCATCGGCAAGAAGACCGACGATGAAGAGTGGGGCATGACTCCGCAGACGGTCAACGCGTACTACGCGTCGACGAAGAACGAGATCGTCTTCCCCGCCGCGATTCTGCAGCCGCCGTTCTTCGATCCGAACGCCGACCCGGCCGTGAACTACGGCGCGATCGGCGGCGTCATCGGACACGAGATCACGCACGGCTTCGACGATCAGGGACGCAAGTCCGACGGCGACGGCGTGCTGCGCGACTGGTGGGCCGCCGAAGACGCATCGAAGTTCGAAGCGCAGGCCGCGAAGCTCGGCGCGCAGTACGAAGGCTTCGATCTTCCGCAGGCGCCCGGCATTCACATCATCGCCAAGCAGACGATGGGCGAGAACATCGGCGACCTCGGCGGCATCCTGATGGCGCTCGATGCGTATCGCGTCTCACTGAACGGCAAGCCCGCACCGGTGATCGACGGCTTCACCGGCGATCAGCGCGTGTTCCTCGGCTGGGGTCAGGTGTGGCGCACCATCGTCCGCGATGAAGCGCTCAAGCAGCTCATCATGACCGACTCGCATTCGCCCGGCATGGTCCGCGCGTTCGCGCCGCTCCGCAACGTCGACGCGTGGTACGAAGCGTTCGATGTGAAGGAAGGCGACGCGCAGTACGTCAAGCCGGAAGACCGCGTGCGCATCTGGTAGAAACCCTGGGACGGCGGGCGCTCAGCCCGCCGTTCCGCTTTCAGCGCGTCGCGGCGATTTGCAAGAGCAGCTCGTCGCGGCTGAACGGCTTCGCCAGCACATGACAGCGCGCGTCGGGCGACTCGTCATCGCCAGCCGGATTCGTCATCACGACGACGTGCGCGAGCTCACCCGGTTGATTCTCGGCGAGATAGTGCAGCACCGGATCGGCGCCGATCGACATCCGCGGTGCAATCAGAATCGAGTCGTATTTTTTCGTCCGCAGTTTCGCGATCGCGTGATCGCTGTCCACGCATTCGCACACGCAGTCATTGCGCGACAGCATGTCGGCAATGGCCGTACGCAAATCCGGATAGTCTTCGACCACGAGCACTGAACGGGACATAGGACGATTGCATCTTTAGACGTTGCTCTCCGGCTGCGAATTCCGCGGAGGAAAGCGTCGCAACACGCTTTCGATGTCCTTCACGTCCGCGGGTTTGGTGATGTGTTCGTCAAATCCGGACTCGAGCGCGCGACGCTTATCTTCGGGCTGCCCAAAGCCGCTGACGGCCACGAGCACGACGGATGAACCGAGCTGATCGCGCACTTCACGCGCGACCTGAAATCCGTCGATGCCGGGCAATCCGAGGTCGACGAGCGCGAGGTCCGGCTTCTCCGCGACGACGACCTGCACGCCTTCGATGCCGTCGCGCGCGATAACGACCTCGTGCCCGAGGCGCGAGAGCTTGAGGCGCAGCAAATCGCGGACGTCGTTGTTGTCTTCGACGATCGCGATCTTGCGCGACGGAACTTTCGCCTGCGATCGCTCGATCGGCGCGGGCGTTTGCTGCTGTGCTGCGACCTCGTCGACGTGCGCGAGCGGAAGATGCAGCACGAACTCGCTGCCCTTCCCGATTCCGTCGCTGTGCGCTTCGACGCGGCCGTTGTGGAGCTGCATCATGTTGCGCACGAGCGCCAGGCCGATGCCCATGCCGCCCTGCGCGCGTCCGATCGCGTTCTCGGCCTGCGCGAACAGTTCGAAGATCACGCCGATGCGCTCCGGCGCGATGCCGACGCCGTCGTCGGTCACGCGGATGATCGCCTCGCCGTTCTCCTCCCCCATCACCACGCGCACGTGCCCTTCCTCGGGGGTGTACTTGATCGCGTTCGACAACACGTTCGTGAAGATCTGATCGAGCCGCACCGGATCGCCTTTGACGACGAGCGGCCGCTCGCAGCGCTGCATCTCCATCGCGACGCGCTGCGCGTCCGCGGACGGCTGCACGAGACGCATCGCCTCGGCAGCAACGTCGCGCAGGTCGACGAGTTGCGGTTTGAGCACGATCTTGCCCGCGGCGACGCGCGACAGATCGAGGAGATCGTTGACGAGACGCGTGAGGTGCCGCGACTGGCGCTCGATGAGATCGGCGTGCTCGCCGTCGAGGTAGCCGTCGTCGTTGCGCATCTGCGCGGCGAGCAGGATCGCGCCGAGGGGATTGCGGAGCTCGTGGCCGAGCACGGCGAGGAAGCGATCGCGCTCCTGCACGCGCTCTTCGAGCTCACGCATCAGATCGCGGATGTCGTACTGACGCTCGCGTGCACGCAGCGCGGATTGCGCGGCGCTGATCAGACTCTGAATGCGCACCGGACGATCGACGAGCGTCACGTTCGTGCGCGTCATGATCTCGGGCGGCAGCGGTTTCGGGCCGGCCGTCATCGTGCCGGTGAAGATCACGATCGGGATCTCGGACCACGCCGGTTGCTGCGACAGTCCGCGATTGAGATCGCTCAGACCCTCCGGCGTCAGCGCCTCCTCGGTCGCGAAAATCGCGCCTGCGCCGAACGGCAGATACGTGCACACCTCGAGCATGTCGCTGCATTCGAGCCCGTGCAGTCCGTGCGATTCGAGCTGAGCGCAAAGCAACTCCGAATCGCGGCCTACCGGAGCCACGACCAGGATCACTTCCGAGCGGTCATCCTGATTGCTCAAACTGATGAGGCTCTATCGCAAACTTCTTACCAGTTGGCGTACTCTGCCGCCGAGGAGTCGTCCATGCGTCCATCCTTCCCTGCACTGTCTCTGGGGATCCTTCTGGCTGTCAGCGCAATCGCACAGACGCCCGGCACCGTCGTCGAGTTTCCGGTTCGCTACTCCATCAACCCGGCCGTCGAAACCGGCGCCTGCCATCCTGCGCCGACCGGCTCGACGCACGAGATCACGTACAACAAAAACGGCGGCGAGACGTTGTGGATCACGGGGCAGAACTACGACCGCGTCGTGCAGGTCAAGCAGGACGGCGCGATGACGTTCTACGACATGGGCGAGAAGAGCGGCCCGCACGGAATCGAGTTCGATGGCTCGAACCGGTTGTGGGTCACGCTCGAGTTCAAGAGTCAGATCGTGCGTCTCGACTCGCTCGGCCGCATCGTGCAGACCATCGACGTCGCACTGCCGTGCGCAAGTTGTCCCGACGGCAAACTGCCGACGCATCCGCACGGCCTGGCGTTCGGCAAAGACAAACAGACGATCTGGTTCACCGGCAAGGCGACCGGCACCGTCGGACGCATTTCGCCGGACGGGAAGCTCACGACGTACGTGCTCGAGAACGTCGGCAGCGTTCCGATCTACGTGCATCCCGCGAATGATGAAGACGGCACGATCTTCGTGACAGAGCTCGTCGGCAACGCGATCGCGCGCATCAATCCGAAAACCGGCGAGGTCACGGAGATCCCGATCCCGACGCACAACAGCCGGCCGATCGCGATCGTCCCGCAGCCCGGCAGCTCGGTGATGTGGTTCACCGAGGAGGCGGGCAATCGCATTGCGAAGATCGATGCGAAGGATCCGAGCAACAAGATCACCGAGTTCCCCCTGCCGCTGACACAATCGAATGTGATCCTCGCCGGACTCGCATTCGACAGCGACGGCAATCTGTGGGTGCAGCAGTACGTCGATCAAAACAATCCGACGCCTGCGAATCCGAGTCCGGCCGGCGGCGACTACATCATCAAGATCGACAAATCGATCGTCACCGCGACCGACATCAGCAGCGTTCCGATCACGTACTACAAGGTGCCGAGCACGCAGACGGTCATGCATCGCATCGTGCAAGGGCCGGACGGCAACATGTGGTTCACGGAGCTCGGAATCAACAAGGTCGGCAAACTCACGCGCTGACGTCCGCGCGCGGTGGCACCCCTTACGCATCGGCTCTTCTGGTCAACAGGAGAGTCCAATGCCGAAAGCAAAGAAGAAATCACCCGCCCTTGCTCCGAACTCGCGTACGGAAGCGAGCGCGTCGAAGTCCGATGCCGGAAAAGAACGGCGCGCGAAAGACGCCGTCGACGCGACGCGCAACGCGAAGCTCGATGAGCTGGAGCGCGATCGCGAGAATCCCGACGAACAGTTCCTCACGACCAACGAGGGACTGCGCATGGAAGACGATCAGAACTCGTTGAAAGGCGGCGCGCGCGGACCGTCACTGCTCGAAGACTTTCACTTCCGCGAGAAGATGACGCACTTCGATCACGAGCGCATCCCCGAGCGCATCGTGCACGCACGCGGCTCCGGCGCGCACGGCGTGTTTCAGGTGTACGACGACTCGCTGCGCCGCGTGACGAAAGCGGCGTTCCTCACCGATCCCTCGCGACGCACGCCGGTGTTCGTGCGCTTCTCGACGGTCGCGGGTTCGCGCGGCTCGACCGATCTCGCGCGCGACGTGCGCGGATTCGCGACGAAGTTCTACACGGACGAAGGGATCTTCGATCTCGTCGGCAACAACATCCCGGTGTTCTTCATCCAGGACGCGGTGAAGTTTCCGGACATCATCCACGCCGTGAAACCGGAGCCGCACAACGAAGTGCCGCAGGCCGCGTCCGCACACGATACGTTCTGGGACTTCATCTCGCTGATGCCCGAGACGATGCACATGATCATGTGGGTCATGTCGGACCGCGCGATTCCGCGCAGCTATCGCATGATGGAAGGGTTCGGTGTGCATACGTTCCGCTTCGTCAATGAAGCGGGCCGCTCGTCATTC
>DASVNL010000593.1:0-13691 GCA_036383875.1 Thermoanaerobaculia bacterium | reverse complement strand
GCGCCCCACTCCGATACGTCCGCGGCTTCGAGTTTCGTCACCAGCGTCGGATCGGCGAACGGATTGAAGTGGATGTCGGAGACCGAGAGGAACTTCTCCGCGAAGGCGGAGGACGCGAAGGCAAGCAGCAGGACGACGATCGCGGCGGTTCTCTTCATCATGCCGCCATGCTACGACGACGACCGGCGTTAATGAAGTACGGCTCGAAGGAGTAAAAGCAGTTCGCTCGTCGTGTACGGCTTGTTCAGATATCCGTCGATGCGCAGTCCGGCCAGACCTTCCTTCTGCGCCTCGTCGAGACTGCCGCTCGACAGGATCATCTTGATGCCGGCGTCGAGATCGCGCGCGGCGCGGATGGCCTCGAATCCGTTTGCGTTGGGCATGCTCGCGTCGGTGAGGAGCGCGTTGACGGCGCCGGGTCCGAGCTTCTCGAGCAATGCGATCGCCGCGGCGCCGTCGATGGCCGTCGAGACGCGATAGCCGTACGCTTCGAGCGTTTCGCTGGCGATGTGCAATACGGACTGCTCATCGTCGACGACGAGGATGTGCTCGCCCGCACCCGCCGGCAAAAACTCCTCGGCCGGACCTCCAGGTGCAAGGTCCGTCGCGGCCGGGATGAAGACGCGAAACTCCGTCCCCTTCCCGACCTCGCTCTTGATGGTGATGAAGCCGTGATGTTCGCGGACGATCGCATTCACGGTGGAAAGCCCGAGGCCTGTGCCATTGCCGACGTCCTTCGTCGAGAAGAACGGCTCGAAGATCTTGCTTTGAATTTGCGGAGGAATTCCGTGGCCCGTATCCGCGACGGCGAACATCACGTAGTCGCCGGCGCACACGGCGTTGTGCTGCCGTCGTTCGTCTTCGTCGACGTGTTGATTCGCCGCCTTGATGGTGAGCGTTCCCTTGCCGCCCATCGCGTCGCGCGCATTGACGCAGAGATTCAACAGGACCTGATGAAGCTGCGTCGCGTCGCCCGTGATCGGTCGCATGTCGTCGGGAAATTCGAGGCGAATGGTGATGCCGTTGCCGAACGAGTGCCGCATGAACGAATGAATTTCCGCGACGACCGCGCCGATCTGCAGCGGCGCGAATGGCTCACGCGAGCCGCGCGCGAAAATCAGGATCTGCTGGACGATGTCCTTCCCGCGATTCGCACTCTTTCCCAACGATTGGACGAGCCGGATCATCGTCGGATCGGTGAGGCGTTTCTGCAGCACGGTCACGGACAACATCACGGGCGCGAGCACGTTGTTGAGGTCGTGCGCGATGCCGGCGGCGAGTGTGCCGAGACTTTCGAGACGGAGCGTGCGGTGCAGTTGATCTTCGAGTTGCTTGCGCTCCGTGACGTCGCGGAACACCGACACCGCTGCCGTCAGTCCGCCGTGCACTGCTGCGGTCGTGCGCACCTCGACGGAGAGAATCTGCCCGTCCTTGCGAAACAATCTCGCCGCGAAAGGCTCGCCCGTTCGATCGTGCAGGTGCTCTCGAAATGCTTCCCGCTGTTCGGGCACGAGCACCGCGTCGACTGACGTGCCGACGAGTGCCTGGTCCGGCACTCCGATCAGCGCCGCGAACTGGTCATTGACCTCGACGAAGCGGCCGTGCGCGTGCACGACGATGCCTTCGAAGGTGGACGTCGCATAGAAACGCATGCGCGCCTCACTGTCGCGCAACGCGACGATTGCCGCTCGGCGCTCGTACGCGGCGCGGGCCATGTCGCCGAGGGTGCGGATCAGGGAGAGCTCTTCGGTGAGAAATGGACCGATGGCGGCGGCGGGTCGTGCATCGGTGTAAATGACTTCGATCGAGCCCGATGTGCCATCGGAGAGTTTGAAGTCGGAGTGCAGCGCGTCGGGCGATGCGACAAACCCCGGCGTGACCGACTCGTGCGCGCCGAGTCGTACGCGAACCGCAGTCGCCTCGGGGTATTGAAACGCAGGGAGCAGAATCGACGCGAGCCCGCGGACCACGTTCTACGGACTCGCATCGTCGCTCAGCATCAGCGTCGACGCATTGTGCAGTGCGGTGAGCTCTTTGATTCGCTCCGCGAGATCGTGAAGGAAATGTTTGCGATCGTACGCTGAACACGCCATGTCGCCGAGCGTTTGAATCAGCGACAGTTCTTCTTTGAGAAACGGTCCGATGTCCGCGTCCGGACGCGCGTCGGTGTAAATGACCTCGATCGATCCGGACGAGCCCGCCGTCAATTTAAATTCGGCGCGCAGCGCATCTGCCGATTCGACGAAGCCCGGCGTCACTGCCACATTTCCATTGAGCGTCACCCGCGCCGCCGTCACCTCGGGGTACTGAAACGCGGGTGGCAGAACGGCCGCGATCGCATCGGCCAGATTCGCGGGATCCGGATCGTCCCGCAGGATCGCCATCGAGGCAGAGTGAAGGGCGGTCAGCTCCTTGACGCGTTCGCCAAGTGCGTGGAGCGAATCGTGAGGATCAGGAGCCATCACGCGACCAACCGGTACGGCTTCGAAACGCGAGGCGTTGATTGTCGATGACTCCGCGGGATGTGTCTACCGTTGCGGCGAGACAGCGGGCGCTGCCTCGCCGCGAATGAAACCGCCTACTGCTTTTTCGCTTCGAGCTGCTCGAGGCGCGTCTGCATTTCCTCGATCGTGCGCTGCTGTTCCTGGATCACCTTCGTCAGCACCGCGACAACATCCATTGACGAGAGCCCTTTGCGATCCGACGTCGCGACGAGGTCAGGCACGTCCTCGGCGATGAAGCCGACTTGCGTGTCCCCGGGATTCTCTTTGTACGCGAACGTCACCGGCTCGAGTCCTTTGAGCGTCGCGAATGCCGCGTCGCGATCGAGTTGATGAATGTCCTGCTTCACTGCGCGGCTGGACGCGTTGACCCAGTTACCCGCGTCGAGACGCGCGCCGCTGCTGTGATGAATCTGATACGTCGGAGCCGCGACGCCGAGTCCGATGCGGCCCGTCGAGTCAATGACGAACGAGTTGTACGGCGCGGACGTGCGGATGATGAACGGGTTCTGTTCGTGATTGACGTCGCGCACGTAGAAGTTCGCGTCATTCGCGACGACGTCCCACGCCTGGAACGGCGTCGTGCTCTGCTCCATGCGAATGATCGTCGTGACCGGCGCGCTGATCGTGAGATCGCGAGCCGGCGTGGACGTGCGCAGTCCGACGCGGCCGGTGCTGTCGAGGTAGAGCGCGTTGTTCGGCGTTCCCCCTTCGATGAGCAGCGGAACTGTGGCCGCCGTGAGATCTTCGACGAAGAACTTGTTCGCGCCGCCGCTGAACGTATCGTTCGCGCTCAATTGCCAGTCGGTCGAAGCGAATCCCGCGCTCGCCGACGTGTCTTCGAATTTGATCCGCGTGTTGTTTTCTTTCAGCTTGACCGATGCGAAGCCGTACGACTCGGCATTCGTGCAGTCGGTTCCCGCGCAGACGCCGCCTTGTGCGGAGACGTCATCGGTGAAAAACGTATCCGCGACTGGCTGCGAACGGCGCGGTGCGAATGACTTCTCGACGCGGTCCGGCGAAACGATCGCTCCGTTCGCGATCGTGAACGAGCCCGATTGCACGAGCGGCTCGCCGTCCGTCTGACTGACGCGCAGCTCGTATGAATACGCGCCGTCGGCGAGCTCTTTCAGCCGCAGCGTCGGATTCTCTCCGGCTGCGAACATCTCGATGATCACTGCGCCATCGGGATGTTGCACGGACAGCACGGCAGGCGCGGGATCGAGCGCGGCCTGGAATTCGATCGCGCTGGGCGTCGCGACGAGTTTCGCGCCGCGCGGTTCGGAATCGGCGGCGAACGTAAGGAGAGGAACGAATGCCGCGATCGCGGCGAGGACCGAGAACCGGTGGAGTGAACGCATCAAGCCTCCTATTGTTGAGAGAGAGATTTACGAATGTAGGGACGGAGAGACCGCACGCGCAGTGCGCTGCGTCACCGTCGCCTATTTCCGTAAATTCGAAGGCGTGGTGCCGAGCTCGCGCTTGATGATCTTGCGCAGCGCGGTCGCGTCCTGATAGCCGACGTTCGCGGCGATCGTGTCGAGCGTGAGCATCGTCGTCTCGATGAGATGCGCGGCTTCCATCACGCGGCGACGCTGCAGGAATCGCACGGGCGACACGCCGGTCGCCGCGGTGATGCGACGCGCGAGCGTCTTCGGCGAGACCGCGACGGCCGATGCGAGGTCGGTGATCGTGATCGGATGCGCGAGGTGCGCGTCGATCCAGCGCTCGGCGGCAAGCACGGTCGGATCGACGTGGCGCACGTGCGACGGAATCATGTAGCGCGCCTGCGACGCGCGCTGATCGATGAGCATGTAGCGCGAGCAGAGATGCGCGATCTCCGGCCCCATCGCTTCCGTGACGACGGCGAGAACGAGATCGAGTTGCGCGTACGCGGAGCCCGCGGTGAGGAATCGATCGTCGCGCACGAGCATGCGCGACTCATCGAGACGCACGTCCGGATAGCGCTCGCGAAACGTTTGCGACAGCCACCACGTCGTCGTCGCCGCGCGACCGGCAAGCAGTCCGGCTTCAGCGAGCAGGAAGACCGACGAGCACGACGCGGCGACGCGTTTCGCGATGCGACGTTCGCGCAGAAGCTGCATCGCCGCGATTGCATCGCTCTGCGCGAGTCGTGTCTCGATTGCACGCTGGGACGTGAGTCCGAGTCCCGGGACGAGCACCCACTCCGCACCGGCCGGCACGTCGCGAAACGTGAAGTCGGCGTTGACGCGCAGCCCACCGCCGGTGTGCACGGTCTTGCGATGACTGATCACCGCCCACTCGACGCCGCCGCGCATGCGCGAGCGTTCGCGAAACGACTGCGCGGTGCGCAGCGTGTCGAGCGTGATGGTCAGGCTCGAGTCCATCACGCCGTCGAGGGCCAGAATCAGCAGTTTTCGCACTTGTCCAATCCGGCATGGATATTGTCGAAAACGACAGTTCCGCGCAAGCCCTGCTGCGACGAGACTGCCGCCATGCCTGAATGGAAAGACGATCCTCTCGACGATTTCAGCCGCCGCGACATCACGCTCGACGGCACGACGAAGACGGTCTACGTCGCCGGTCACGGTCCGGCCGTGATCGTGATGACGGAGATGCCGGGCATCAGCCCGAACGTCGCGCGATTCAGCCGCTGGGTGCGCGACGCCGGATTCACGGTCTACATGCCCTCGCTCTTCGGCCGCGACGGCGCGGTGCCGACGGTCGAGGAAGGGATGCCGGTCATGCAGCGAGCCTGCGTGAGCGCCGAGTTCCGCGCGATGGTCGCGAATCAAACGAGCCCGGTCACGATCTGGCTGCGCGCACTCGCGCGACTCGCGCACGAAGAATGCGGCGGCGTTGGCGTCGGCGCGATCGGCATGTGCTTCACCGGCAACTTCGCGCTGACGATGATGCTCGAGCCGTCGATGCTCGCCGGCGTGTTGTCGCAGCCATCACTGCCGCTGAACGATCCGTCCGCGCTGGAGATCGCGCCCGACGAACTCGTCGCGGTGCGCGAGCGGCTCGATCGCGACGACCTCACCGTGCTTGCCTATCGCTTCGAAGGCGATCGCTTCTGCACCGCCGAGCGTTTCTGCGCCTACGCGAAAGCCCTCGGCGATCGCTTCGTCCCGCGCGTCCTCCCCGACTCCGCCGCGAATCCAACGCCGCCGCCGTTCTTCGCGAAGATCGTCGCGTCGCCGCACAGCGTCGTCACGGCGCATCTCATCGACGAGGCCGGCCAGCCGACGATCGCGGCGCGCGACGAGATCCTCGCGTACTTCACGCAGCGGCTCGCATCATGAAACTCGGATTCATCGGACTCGGCGTGATGGGCGCGCCGATGGCGCTCAATCTCGCGCGGGCCGGAACGCCGCTCGTGGTCTGGAATCGCACGCGCGAGAAGTACGCACCGCTCCGCGAGCTCGGCGTCGAATGCGTCGACGACGTGCGCGACGTCTTTCGCGCGACACGCATCGTGCTGCTCATGCTCGCGTACGAGTCCCCGACCGACTCCGTGCTGCGGCGCGGACACGCGGACTTTGCGGAGCTCGTCCGCGGGCACACGTTGGTGCAGATGGGCACGACGTCACCCGGATACTCGCGCGGACTCGAAGCCGACGTGATCGCAGCGGGCGGCAGGTACGTCGAGGCGCCGGTGTCGGGATCGCGCAAGCCCGCCGAGGCGGGACAACTCGTCGGACTGCTGGCCGGGGATCCGGGCAGCGTGCAGGAAGTGCGGCCGCTCCTCGCGCCGATGTGCGCGACGACGTTCGTCTGCGGGGCGGTGCCGCACGCGCTGGAGATGAAACTGGCCGTGAACCTCTATCTGATCGCGATGGTCACGGCGCTCGCGGAGGCGACGCATTTCGCGGAACGGCACGGGCTCGATCTCGCGTTGTTCCGCGACGTGCTCGACGCCGGGCCAATGGCCAGCGACGTGTCGAAGGTCAAGCTGACGAAGCTGATCGGGAGAGAGTTCTCGGTGCAGGCAGCGATTGGCAACGTGCTGCAGAACAACCGCCTCGTCGCGCAAGCCGCGCGCGACGCAGGCATCGCCTCGCCGCTGCTCGACGTCTGCCACGCGCTGTACGCAGAGGCGAACGACGCGGGGCGCGGCGCACGAGACATGGTCGCGGTGCTGGAGGCGATCGAGGATCGCACGCGCGCGCTCAGCCGGCCAGTTCCTTCGTGACGATCGCCAGCCAGCGCAGCCGCCCTTCGAGCTCGCAGATGACGCCGCGCGACGCGAGCTGATCCCACCGATCCTCCGATTGCACGTTCGATCGAACGCGCGCCAGCTCCTCGCGCGTCATCTTCTCCGCCTCGGCCACGAACCGCCGGCGCCCAGCCGGCGTGAGCACGCCGAGAAAATACGTGCGCGTGCGAATCGGATCGAACGTCGACGCCGCGGCCCACTCCTCGATCGGCGGGCCGATCCACTCTTTCAACGTCGCGACGCCAGAGTCCGTCGCGCGGTAGTGCTTCTTCGTTCCCGCGCCCCATGTCGCCTCTTCGCCTTCGATGAGGCCGAGCGATTCGAGGCGCGCCAGCACCGGATAGATCGATCCGGCCGACGAGCTCCAGTGCGATGAACTGGAGATCGCGAACTCACGCCGCACTGTGTAGGCCGTGCAGGGTCCGCGGTGCCAGACCACACCGAGGACGCAGCTCTCGAGCTCAGTGAGCGCGCGGTTCGTTTTCTTCATCGGGGCATTGTGCGGAATCGTCCGAATCGGATCAATGGTCCGAATCGGACTGCAACCTTCGCAACACTCGTCCGTATCGCACTATTTAGTACGAAACGGACTATTTGGAGATGACATGCGAAACATCCTCCGGACCCTCCTTCTTCTCTCCCTCTCCCTGCAGGCTGCAGCCGCGACTCCCGCGAGCTGCTGGCCTGCCAAAGCAGGCAAGACTCCGACGACCGTGCAGCGCGAAGCCTCGTTCTCGATGGGCGGACTGCAGGGCACGATCCGCACGTGGTCGCGCGCGGACGGCGCATATCGCATCGAGACCGCGCTGCCCGCGGCGGGCTATCGCAGCGTGCAGGTGTACGACGGAAAGCGCGACTGGAAAGCCGACGGCGCATCGCGTGCACACGAGGTGACGAACCTCGAACTCGCCGAGATGGTCACCGACGGACTCTTCGACAGCCTGCAGGCGTCGAACATCGCCGTCGCCACCGACACGCCGAACACATTCACCGTCGCGCCGAACGGCGGCGCGAAAGTCACGGTCGTCGTCGATCCGAAGACCTGCCTTCCACGAACGTTCTCGCGTACCACCGCGGTTGGCGAGGTGACGCAAACGATCGACGAGTGGACGACGGTCAACGGCCACACGCTGCCCGCGGTGATCCGCCAGTCGAGCGGCAACGCGCAATACGACGCGACGGTTCGCTACACGTCGACGAAGGTCGGCGAGGAAATCGCGGCGTCGATCTTCATGCGACCCGACGGCGGCACGAAGGTCGCGCTGCCGAACGGCGCGACGTATCTCGAAGTGCCGTTCGAGCTGATTCAGCACCACGTGTACATCCCGGTGGAGATCGCCGGAAAGACGGTTTCGTTCGTGGTCGACACGGGCGCCGAGGCTTCGGTGATCGATGCGGGAACGGCGAAGAGCCTCGGGCTCACCGGCACCGGCAGCATCGAAGCGCGCGGCAACGGCGAGCAGACCGTGTCCGCGCAGCCGATCCCGAAACCGCAGCTCACCGTCGCAGGTCTCACGTTGCCGCTCGAGACGATGTACGCCGTTCCGCTGCGCGCGCTCTGGCCGCGCGAAGGCCGCGCCCTCGAAGGCATCCTCGGCCACGACGTCCTCAGTCGCTTCGTCGTCGAGGTCGACTACGCCGCGTCGCGCGTGCGTCTGCACGATCCCGAACGATTCACGCCGCCGTCGGGCGCGACGACGTTGCCGATGACGTACGACGGCAACATCCCTGCGATTCAGACCGCGTTCACGCTGCCCGGCGGACGCCGCGTCGAAGGTCGCATGATCATCGACACCGGCAACTCCGGCGGCCTCGATCTGTACGGCCCGTTCGTCGAAGCGAACAAGATTCGTGCGGACCTCGCACGCACCGTCGAAGGCGCGGGCGGCATGGGCGTCGGCGGTGTTTCGAAGCAGGACCTCGCGCGCATCGCGACGTTCGAAGCCGGCCCGTTCAAGCTCAACGACCCGATCGTCACGCTCGCCCGCGACACGAAAGGCTCCGCCGCACATCCCGAGCTCGCCGGCAACCTCGGCACGCGCGTGCTGCGCCGCTTCACGCTCTTCGTCGACTACCCGCACGATCGCGTGCTGCTCACGCCGAACGCGTCGTTCGACAAACCGTTCGAGTCCGACATGAGCGGACTCGCGCTGATCGCCGAGGGCGACACGTTCGATCGCACGGTCGTGCGTCGCGTCCTCCCCGACACTGCGGCTGCGAGCGCAGGCTTGAAGGAAGGCGACGAGATCATCACCATCGACGGCTCGCCGCGATCGCTTCATCGCATTCGCGAGCTGTTCCTCCAACCCGATGCGACGTACGACGTCCGCGTGAAGCGCGGCGAGGAAACGCTGACGATCAAACTCACGACGCGCCGCGTCATCTAGCGACATGACGAGTGTCAGGTCGCACGGCTGACAGAGTCGAGTTTTTCCGCGGGGCCGGCGCAGGTATGTTGTCCGTCATGAGACGTCTTGCGCTGGTCCTGCTCTTCGCCGTTGCCGTTCCCACATTCGCCGCGAACGCGATCCTCTTCCGTGGCGCGCGCGTCTTCGACGGCGCTCGCGTGACGCAGAAAGCCGACGTGCTCGTCGTGGATGGACGCATCGAAGCGGTCGGAGCGAAGCTCAAAGCACCCGAGGGTGCGGAGATTGTCGAGGGACGCGGCAAGACGTTGCTGCCGGGACTCATCGACGCGCACACCCATGCGTACGGCGATGCGCTGCGCGAGGCGCTGATGTTCGGCGTCACGACGGAGCTCGATCAGTTCACGAACGCCGACATGGCGCGGACGATGCGCGCGGAGCAGGCCGCGGGCAAAGCGAGTGGTCGCGCGGATCTCTTCTCCGCGGGCACGCTCGTCACCGCGGCCGGCGGACACGGCACCGAGTATGGCTTCACGATCCCGACGATCGAATCGCCCGCCGATGCGCAGGCGTTCGTCGACGCGCGCATCGCGGAAGGCTCGGATTGGATCAAGCTCGTGTACGACGACGGATCCGTGTACGGCTTGAAGTGGCCGACGCTGAGTCTCGACACGATGCGCGCGGTCATCGCAGCGGCGCACAAACGCGACAAACTCGCGGTCGTGCACATCGGCTCCGCGAGTGCAGCGCGCGATGCGATCGACGCGGGCGCGGACGGCCTCGTGCATCTCTTCAACGACACGCCGGTCTCGAACGAGTTTGCGACGACGGTGAAGTCGAAGCGCGCATTCATCATCCCGACGCTTCTCGTCCAACACAGTCTCCTCGGCAAGGCCGGCGCCGACGGTCTGATCGCGGACCAAAACCTCGCGCCGTATCTCAGCGACGCCGCGCGCACGTCACTCGCGCAGGGCTTTCAGAATCTGCGCGGCGGGAAAGATCTCGCCGTCGCGAAGAACACCGTCCGTCAGTTGAAAGCCGCGGGCGTGCCGATCCTCGCGGGCACCGACGCGCCAAATCCCGGCACCGCACACGGCGTCGCGTTGCATCGCGAGCTCGAGTTGCTCGTCGACGCGGGACTGATGCCGGTCGAAGCGCTCGTCGCAGCGACTGCGGCTCCGGCGAAAGCATTTCGCATCGACGATCGCGGTCGCATCGCGAAGGGACTGCGCGCCGACCTCGTGCTGGTCAACGGCGATCCGACGACGGACATCACCGCGACGCGCGCGATCGAGGGCATCTGGAAGGGCGGCGTGCGCGTCGATCGCGCTGCATACGCGAAATCGATCGCCGACGCACGCGCGGCCGTCGCGAACGTGATCGACATCGGCAATGGACTGATCTCCGACTTCGAACAATCCGAGCCCGCCGCGCGCTTCGGGACGTCGTGGATCGTTTCGACTGACGGCATGGCCGGCGGCAAATCGACGGGCGCACTCGAAGTCGCATCGGGCGCGCTGCGCATCACCGGCACGATCTCCGACACGCTCCCCTACGCCTGGGCCGGCGCGATGTGGTCGCCCGCGGCGACGCCGATGGCACCCGCGAATCTCTCGCACACGAAAGAGCTGCGCTTCCGCACGCGCGGCGACGGCAAGACGTATCGCGTGCTCGTCTTCGCGCGCAGCAAAGGGATGTTCCCGCTGACGCGCACGTTCGTCGCCGACGGCGAATGGAAGGACGTGACGATGCCGTGGTCCGCGTTCGGCATCGACGCGCACGACCTCATGGCCGTCCTCTTCTGCGGTGGCCCGCAAGGCGGCCCGTTCGCGTTCGAAGTCGACGACGTCCGACTGGAGAAGTGATTCGACTGTGGTACAACTCGCGCCGATGCGTCGTCGTGGAGTCTCCGTGATGCTGCTCGTCGTCTTCGCCGTGCAACTGCTCGGCGCGATGGCGTTCGCATCGGTGTGTCTGGAGCCGTGCCCCGATGACGTTGACGGCGCGAGTTGTCCGCCGGTGTGCGCGTTGTGCACGAGTTGCACGCACGCGCAGACGGCGATCGTGCAGCATGCGGCGACTGCGATGCCGCTGATGTCGACGCAGCCGCTCGTGCAGCAACTCCCCGCTGCGACGTCTTCGCAGCTCGCCGCCGACATCTTCCACGTCCCGCTCCTCGGCTGACCGACTGCTCCAGTCGTCCGCGCAGCGAAATGCTGCGTTGTGGAACGCCGAGGTGTTCATGAATCGGATCAGAGCCCTTGCGGGATTCGTCCTGCTGGCCGGACTGCCTGCGATCGCGCAGCAGCAACCGGTCGTACTGACATTGGAAGGCGCGCTCGAACGCGCGAGGCAGTTGTCGCCCGCGATCCTCGCGGCGCGCATGCGGATCGACGAGACGCGAGGTCGCGTCATCGGCGCGACCCTTCCGCTCGCCGCGAATCCGACGGTCGAGTTGGAAGGCGGGCGTCGCAGCGGTGAGACGTCGACGACCGACTACGGCGTCGCGATCGGACAGGACTTCGAGTTGCCGTCGCGGCGACGCGCGCGCATCGACGCGGCGCGAGCCGGAGTTGCGCAAGAGGAACAGCGCGCGCGTGACGTCGAGCGCGAAACGTTGCGCGAAGTCGCGACGTCGTTCCTCCGCGCGGTTGAAGCGGGCGAACGCGTGAGTGCGGCGAGCGGCGGGAAACAGCTCGCGGAAGAAGCTGCACGCATCGCGGATCGTCGTTACGCCGCGGGCGACGTCGCGCAGCTCGATGTGAATCTCGCGCGTACCGCGGTCGCGCGTGCGGATGCGGAGGTGCGAATCGCGGAGGCGGCGCTGCGCGGACAGCTCATCCACCTGCAGGTCCTGCTCGGATTCGCCGAGCCCGTGACCGTGCGCGGATCGCTTCGTGACGAGACGAGCATCGCGAGGCCCGAGACGATCGATCGACCTGATGTACGCGTGCTCGACGCGGAGATCGCCGAAGCGGAAGCGGACATGCGACTCGCGCGAACGCTGCGCTGGCCGGAGTTCGGCGTGCGGGCTTCGTACGCGCGCGAAGAAGGAGATCGCATTCTTCTCGGCGGCGTCGGACTCACGCTCCCCGTGTTCAATCGCGGGCAGGAAGCCACCGCCGTCGCGGAGGCGCGACTCATGCGATTGCGCGCGGAACGCGAAGCGCTGCAACAAACGATCGACGCGGACGTGCGCGGCGCGATCGCGACCCACGACGCGCTGCGCGACGCTGCATCCGCGTTCGAGCGCAACGTGTTGCCGCTCGTCGAAGAAAACGAGCGGCTCGCACTCGAGAGCTACGACGTCGGACAGATCGGCCTCGGCGAGCTTCTTCTCGTGCGGCGCGAAGCGTTCGACGCGCGACGCGCCTTCATCGATCAACTCATCGAGATGCGCCTCGCCGAAGTCGAGCTGCGCACGAAATCCGGAGTGTGGCAATGAACACGAAGACATTCATCATCGCGACGCTCGTCGTCGCGCTCGCCGTGGGATGCAAGAAGTCGGAAGCCGAAGGCGAGCATCACGAAGAAGAAGGCCACGCGACCGAGACGCACGCGGAACGTCCGGCGAACCTCCTCGAAGTCGAGGAGACGATGCTGCGCGATCTCCGCCTCACGACGACGAAGGTCGAACAACGGCCCGGCGGCGAAGGCGTGAGTGTCGTCGGCGAGTTGCAGGCCGATCAGGATCGCTACGCCGAAGTCGGCGCGCCCGTGACTGCGCGCGTCGTTCGCTTGCTCGCATCGCCCGGACAAACTGTGCGCGCCGGACAAGTGCTCGCCGAAGCGCAAAGCACCGACCTCGGCCGCGCCCGCGCCGATCACGACGCCGCGGAAGCGCGCGTGAGTCTCGCGCGCGCTGCGCTCGAACGCAAACGCGCGCTTGCGGATCGCATCGTGCCGCGTCGCGAGGTGCAGGAAGCGGAAGCCGATCTCGCCGCGGCGCAGGCCGAGTTGCGCGCCGCGACCGCGACGTTGCAGGCGCTCGGCGCCGTCGCGACACGCGGTGGTGATGCATCGCGACTGCCGCTCGTCGCGCCGATCGCGGGCACGGTGATCGAACGCAACATCGCACTCGGACAGATGATCGATCCCGAGCACGTTGCGTTTCGCATCGGCGATCTCGCGCATCTCTGGCTCGTCGCGCACGTGTTCGAACGCGATGCCGTGCGCGTCGCGATCGGCGCGCCCGCGCGCATCACACTCGCGGCGTATCCGGGCCAGGCGTTCACCGGACGCGTGACGTACGTCGGCCGTCAGGTCGAAGCGGAGTCGCGCACGATCCCCGTGCGCGTCGAGCTCACGAATCCGCAGCAGGTGCTGCGTCCGGGGATGTCGGCAAGCGCGTGGTTGCAAGTCTCGACGGCCGGGCAAAACGTCGTGACGGTGCCGGTCGCGGCGTTGCAACGCGTGCGCGATCAGTGGGTCGTGTTCGTGCCGAAGAGCGGGCGCACGTTCGAGATCCGCAACGTCGGACGCGGACGCGATCTGCAAGGCGAAGTCGAAGTGCTGACTGGCCTGCAACCCGGCGAGGTCGTCGTCGTCGATGGCGCGTTTCTGCTGAAGGCCGAGGCGGAGAAAGCCGAAGGCGGAGGCGACCACCATGACCATTGAGCCGCC
>DASVNL010000592.1:0-5855 GCA_036383875.1 Thermoanaerobaculia bacterium | reverse complement strand
CGTGATCGCGATCTCTTTGTCGACCGCCGCCATGGAGAGGTGCGTGCGTCCGTCGTAGACGATGTACTCGTAGATCTCGTCGGTGAAGCACCAGGTGTTGAACTCGTGGCAGAGCGCCGCGATCTTCTCGAGCTCATCGCGCATGAAGACTTTGCCGCACGGATTCGACGGCGTGCAGACGACGATGCCGCGCGTCTTCGGTCCGAACGCCGCGCGCAGTTGATCGAAGTCGATCGACCAGTCGGGCAGTTGCAGCGGCACGAATTTCGTCTCGATACCGAGGACTTTGAGCGTGTTGAGGTGATAGCCGTAGTACGGCTCGAAGAGAATCACTTCGTCGCCGGGATTGAGCGTCGCCATCGCGGCAGCCGCGAAACCGCCGGTCGATCCGACGGTGACGACGAGCTCGGTCGCGGGATCGACTTCGAATCCGTTGAAGTGCGAGATTTTTTTCGCGATGCGCTCGCGCAACAAATCGATGCCTTCGAACTTCGAGTACGTCGACTTCGACGACGAGATGGCCTCGCACGCGCCTTCGACGAGCTCGGGGATGCTGGGGAGATCGCAGATGCCCTGGCCGAGGTTGATGCCGCCGACGCGTTCGCACTCGCGGGACATGCGGCGGATGTCGGACTGCACGAGCCCGCGCAGTCGGTCGCTGATCTGATTCATGGACGGTAGTGTAGCCCGCGGACGCCAATCGCCGGTCCGCCGCGCGCGTTGATTTCGCGCAACTCCTTTGTTTTCAGCGCGGAATACTCAACCGTATCCCGGCACCGCCGCTGCACTAGGTCGCGCCGACGGTTGTACTTCGAAAGGAAACGGTCCCGTGAGAATCAAACTGCTCCTGACCATCGCGCTTCTCTGCCTCGCGTCGCTGCCCGCGCTTGCGCAGGTCAACGACACTTACGTCATCCCGGTGGCCGGCAACGTGCCGGGCAACTTCGGCACGCGCTGGATGACGCAGTTCAGCATCATGAATCCGCATCTCGATCACAGCCTCAAAGTGCGCATCACGTTTCTGCCGACCGGCGGCGGCGGCGATGCCGACGACACGCTGACGGTGACGCTGCCGCCGAACTCGGTGGCTTACTCGGACAACATTCTCGGCGAAGTGTTCGAACGCGCCGGCAGCGGCGCGCTGCTCGTCGCGACGTTCGCGGATGAGAACCCCGGCGTCGAGAACACCGTGCTCGCGCGCTCGTTCCTCGTCACGTCGAATACGTTCAACAACGCCGCGTCGGGCACGTACGGTCAGACGATTCCCGGCGTGTGGGCCGGTCTGCTCGACGTCGACTCCGACGGCATCACGTCGATCGCGCAGGGCATCCGCAATCTCTCGAGCGAAGGCTGGCGCACGAACGTCGGCGCCGTGAACCTCGGCCGCTGCACCGCGACGGTCTACGTTTCCGTGTACGACGTCGACGGCCACCGCCTCAGCGAGACGCCATTCAACGTCCCGCCCCTCGGCCACATTCAGGATCGCCTGCCGACCGAAGTGGACATGGGCTCGATCGAGTTCTACGTCAACGATCCGTGTGTGAACGACGACGCGAAGTACGCGGTCGTCTTCCCCTACACCTCGACGATCGACCAGCTCAGCGGCGACCCGACGTATCAGTCGCCGACGCTCCTCGCGAGCCCGAGCTCCGTCTTCGCGAAGGGCAAGAAGATCGAGTCGACGACGGCGCTCGGCAAGAAGATCGACTCGACGATCGCAGCGCGCGCCCGCGCGGAAGCTCGCGACCTCGGCGAGGCATCTCTGGTTCGCATCAAAGGCCGCTGGCAGATCGTGAAATAGGGCAGCCAAACCTCACGACTGCGGCGACGGAAACCGGGCAGAGGGCACTCTGTCCGGTTTTCTTTTTTTGGTACGGCATGACGTGATCGCTCGCAGCCCAAACCGTTGCCGAGGCTTTGCCTGTCAGCGCAACCGGCCGTGCCGGTAGAATCGCGCTCCATGAGCGCCGTGCAGCAGACCAACCTTCCCTTCCCTCTCGCTCGTCGTGGAAAAGTTCGCGACGTGTACGATCTCGGCGATCGGTACCTCTTCGTCGCCACCGATCGCATCTCCGCGTTTGACGTCGTCCTCTCGCCGGGCATCCCGGACAAGGGAACGATCCTCACGCAGATCTCGAACTTCTGGTTCCGCCGCTTCACGCAGCTCGAAAACCACTTGCTCGAGACCGACTTCGACGCGTTTCCCGAGGACATTCGCGCACATGCGGAGCTGCGTGGTCGCAGCGTCCTCGTGAAAAAGTGCGAGGTCGTGCCGGTGGAGTGCGTCGCGCGCGGCTATCTCGTCGGCTCGGGACTCAAGGAGTACAAAGAGACCGGCGAAGTCTGCGGGATCAAACTTCCGGAAGGCCTCACCACCGCGAGCAAACTTCCCGAGCCGATTTTCACGCCGGCGACGAAGGAAGACACGGGACACGACATCAACATCTCGTTCGAGCGAATGGCGGAGATCGTCGGACTCGACCTCGCGACGCAACTGCGCGACCTCACGCTGTCGCTGTACTCGCAGGCTGCGGAGTACGCACTCACACGCGGCATCATCATCGCAGACACGAAGTTCGAGTTCGGATTGAAAGACGGCCGCATCGTCTGGATCGACGAGGCGCTCACGCCCGACTCGTCGCGATTCTGGCCTGCGGATCAGTACGCTGTCGGCAAGAATCCGCCGTCGTACGACAAGCAATCCGTTCGCGATTGGCTCGAGACCACGGGGTGGGACAAGAACCCGCCGGCGCCCGAACTGCCCGCGGATGTCGTGGAAAACACACGCACGACGTACCTGCGCGCGTATCGGGAGTTGACGGGGGAAGATCTGCGGATCTGATGGAGTGGGGCGAAGCCGGAGAGGCCGCCGAGCCGCTTGGACGCTTCCTTGAACCTTACCGGGAGGCGGAGAGACTAGCACAACATTTGGTAGAAGTGCCACTACTGGTTGAAGGAAAACGATGACTCGGCGGACTCTGACATTCGTCCTCGGCGGACTCCTCATCGCGGCCGCAATCGCGGTCACGACGACGGTCGTCGTCTGGCGGATGGCACGCCGCACGGTCATGCAGGAAATCCTGAAACCGCAGGAGAAAACGGTCGATCTCGCCGCGGTCATCACGCAAGTCAAAGAGCTCAATCGGCTCGAGACAGCGTCGATGCGTGTGATGCACGTCGGCACGATCACACAGTCGTACAAGATGGTTCCCGATGCGTTCGCCGGCGACGAGATCACGTTCCTCGCGACCGGCGACGTCATCGCGGGGATCGATCTCTCGAAGCTGCAGAAGCAGGACGTGTGGCGCTCGCCCGACGGCACGATCAACATGCGCATGCCCGCGCCGGAGGTGCTGGTCACGCGCGTCGACAACGCGAAGTCGCGCGTGCTGACGCGCAAGACGGGCATGCTGCGTCGCAGCGACGTCGATCTCGAAACACGCGCGCGTCAGCACGCCGAAGCGAACATCCGCGCCGAGGCGGTGAAGAACGGCGTGCTGCGCATCGCGGCCGAGAGCGGCGAGAAGAAGATGGCCGGCTTTCTCAACACGCTGGGGTTCGAGAAAGTGCGATTCGTTTCGTCAGCGACTCCTGTTCAGGAGCGTTGACGCCAGCGAGATCGCGCGACGCAGAGCAGCGCTCTTGTTCTCCGTCTCCTCGTACTCGCGTCCCGGATCGGAATCGAACACGATGCCTGCGCCGGCCTGCACGTACGCGCGATCGTTCGCGAGCGTGATCGTACGGATCGTGATGCACGAGTCGAGATTTCCGTTGAAGCTGAAGTACGCAACTGCGCCAGCGTAAGGTCCGCGTCGTGTCGGCTCGAAGCGGTCGATGAGCTCCATCGCGCGGATCTTCGGCGCGCCGCTGACCGTGCCCGCGGGAAAGCACGAGAGAAACGCATCGACGGGCGTGTGGTCCTCGCGAAGTTTCCCTTCGACCTCGGTGACGATGTGCATCACGTGGCTGTAGCGCTCGACGTGCTTGAAGTTCTTCACCTCGACGGTGCCGCTCGCGCAGACGCGGCCGAGGTCGTTGCGGCCGAGGTCGACGAGCATGAGGTGCTCGGCGTTTTCTTTCGGATCGTCGAGCAGTTCCTTCTCGAGCGCGAGATCCTCGTCGGGCGTCGCACCGCGCCACCGCGTCCCTGCGATCGGCCGCGTCTCCGCGACGCCGTCCGTCACGCGGACGAGCATCTCCGGCGACGCGCCGACGAGCGTGCAGTCCGCGGTGCGCAGCAGGAACATGTACGGCGAGGGATTGATCGTGCGCAACGCGCGATACAGCGTGAGCGCTTCGCTCGTCGGATAGTCCGTCTCCCAACGCTGCGACAGGACGATCTGAAAAATCTCGCCCGCGACGATCTCTTCCTTCGCGTCGCGAATCATTTGTTCGAACGACTCGCGCGTGTGGTTCGACGTGAACGCGACCTGCGGCACGTCGGCGGGGAACACGATCGGCTCGACGCTCGCGCGGCGCAGCTTCTCGACCGCGCGATCGAGTCGCGCATTCGCGTCGCTGACCTGCTCGCTCTTCGTGAAGATGTTCGCGACGACGTAGAGCCGCTGCCGCACGTGATCGAACACGACCACATTGTTGAAGAACATGAGATGCGCGTCGGGAATCGCGGTGTCGTTCGGATGCGAGTCCGGGATCTTCTCCGACCAGCGGCCGATGCCGTAGCCGAAGTAGCCGACCGCGCCGCCGAAGAACGGCGGGAGCTTGTCTTCGTTCTCGACGCGCAGCGGCACGAGCTCTTCGTTCAGCACGCGTACGGGATCGGCGATCGACGCGTCGAATCGCAGCGAGCGGCGCGGATCAAATCCGACGAACGAGTACCGGCCGACGTTCTCGCCGCGCTCGACGCTCTCGAACAGAAACGCTTCTTCTCCCGCGTTCGTCAGTGCGGCGAATGCGACGAGCGGCGTGAGCGTGTCGGCGCTGAGCTCGCGCACGACGGGGATGACATCAAAGTCCATCGAACACCTTCATGAAGAGTTGATGCTGCCGCACGGCTTGCGCGTGCAGCAACTCGAGGCCGCCGATGCGCATCGCACATGCGACCTCGCGAGGCGTCGCGCTGTACGCGGCCTCGATGTAAACGCTGCAGCGTGGAATCGAAACGTCGACGCCGCCCGGCAGTGTATTGATGATGAGGTCCCCGTCGAAGTCGCGCAACGCATCGAGAGGCGCGTCGGCTTTCGACACGGTGCGATTGAAGCGCGTGTACGGGATGCCCGCGTTCTCGAGTGCGACACGCGCCGCGCGCGCAGTGCCGCCAGCGCCGAGGATCGCGGCGCGTTTCGCGTGCGGCAACAGCGCGGCGAATCCGTCGACGTCGGTGTTGTCGGCGAGCACGCGACCGTTCACGTTGACGAGTGTGTTCACGGCTTCGGCGCGCATCGCGTTCTCGCCGATCTCCGCATTCACGCGACGCGCAAACGCAAACGCCTCGTCTTTGAACGGCGTCGTGACGCTGAGCCCGCACGGCTCGCCGCGCAGAAATGCGCTTTCGATCTCGTCGAACGTTTCGAACGACGCGATCGTGTACGCGGCAGGCGCGCGCTTCTCGCGAAAGAGGCGGTTGTGAATCGACGGCGAGAGGCTGTGGCCGGAGGGATTGCCGAGGATCGCGAAGACGCGCTCCGCTTGCTGCGGCTCGCGCGAGTTGATGTCGAGCGCGCGCGACAACGCCAGTTGTCCCGGTGCCGCGATCGTCGAGCCGGCGACGAACGCGAGCGCGGAGCCGCGAAACGGCGCGAGCACGCGCGAGTAGAGTCCGCGCTCGGACATGCCGATGATGGTTTGATCGGTTGGCGGTTGGCGGTTGGCGGTTGACGGGAGCAACGCCAACA
>DASVNL010000591.1:0-2770 GCA_036383875.1 Thermoanaerobaculia bacterium | reverse complement strand
CGCGGAGCAACCGGCGGTCAGGCATTACGCACGCGAGGTGGATGTGCGCGTGTATGGCCTCGATCAGGTGTAGCTACACCTAAAATGGTCCAGTGTCGTCACGGATCGATCGGCTGCTGAACGAAACAGAGAACCGTCTGCGCAGGCAGAACAGCGTTCTCGTGGAGCTCGCGCGCCGCCGCTCGATTCACTCCGGCAATCTCGCCGACGCGCTGCGCGACATCACCGAGGCCGCCGCGGACACTCTCGAGGTGGAGCGCTTCGGGATCTGGTTCTTCACGCCCGATCGCCAAATCCTTCGCTGCGTCGATTTGTACGAACGGACGTCGCGACTGCACACCAGTGGCGACGAGATGACCGCGGTCCGGCATCCGGTCTACTTCAAGGCGCTCGAGACGGAACGCTCGATCACCGCGCACGACGCACTTCTCGATCCGCGCACCAGCGGTTTTGCCGATCCGTATCTGAATCGCTTCGGCGTCACGTCGATGCTCGACGCGCCGATCCGCCGGCTGGGCCAGATGTCGGGCGTGATCAGCTTTGAGCACGTCGGACCGCAACGCACCTGGACGGCCGAGGAAGAGAACTTCGCGAGCTCGATCGCCGATCTCGTGACGATGGCGCTCGACGCGACGGATCGTCGCGAGCAACAGGAAGCGCTGCGACATCGCCTCGATTACGAAACGCTCATCGCCGCGATCTCCACGCGCTTCGCGAACGCGGGCGACGACGAGCTCGACGGCGCGATCGTCGATGCACTCGCGAACCTCGCGGTGTTCGTCGGCGTGCCGCGCGCGCACGTGTTCCTCGTCGAAGAGGACGGGCTCAGCGCGCATCTCGCGTACGAGTGGAACGACACGGGGAGCGTCGAGCGTCGCAATCTGTACGGCGAACTTCCGACGGCGTCGTTTCCGTGGTGGGCGTATCACCTGCGCCACGGACACATCGTCCGGTGGCGGACGCTCGATGAGCTGCCGCCCGAGGCGGCGAATGAGAAGCGGCTGGCGGAGCGGTATGGGATCTTGAGCGCGATCTTCGTTCCGCTGCGCGTGAACAAAGACCTCGCCGGCAGCGTCGGATTGAGCAGCGTCGTGGAGGAGTGCGACTGGTCGGAAGAGACCGTTCAGCTCCTGCGCACGTCGAGCGAGATCATCGGCAGCGCGCTGGAGCGCATCCGCACGTTTCACGCGTTGCGCGCAAGCGAAGAGCGATATCGATTGCTCTTCGAGCGCAATCAGGCCGGCGTCTATCGCAACACGCTCGACGGCCGGATGCTCGACTGCAACGACGCCATGCCGAACCTCCTCGGCTACGACGACAAGGACGAGTTCCTCCGCCTCAACGCGCGCGATCTCTACTTCGATCGCGATCAGCGCAAACACTTCATCGAAAGCGTGCAGGCCAACAGCGGCATGCGCAGCATCGAAGTCTGCCTGCGGCGTCGCGACGGCCAGCCGGTGTGGCTGCTCGAAAGCGTGCATCTCATCGAAGGCCAGATCCTCGAAGGCACGGTCATCGACATCACCGATCGCAAGCGCACCGAGAACGCGCTGCGCGAAAGCGAAGAACGCTATCGGCTGATGGCGGAGAACTCGACGGATCTCATCTCGCGCACGTCGCGACGCGGCATCTTCGTCTACGCCTCCGACGCGATCCGCAGTCTCCTCGGCTACGAGCCGCAGGAGATGATCGGGCGGCACGTCCTCGACTTCGTGCATCCCGACGATCACCACATCGTGAGGCGCTTCATCGGCCTCATCGAGCTGCGTCGCTCATCGCACACATTCAGCTATCGCGCGCGGCGCAAGGATGGTTCGGAGGTCTGGTTCGAGACGACGAGCCGCGCGCTCATCAACCCCGTCACGAAGACGATCGACGAGATCGTGTCCGTGTCGCGCGACATCAGCGAGCGTCGCCGCGCGGAAGAGCAGATCGAATATCAGGCGTACCACGACTCGCTCACCGGTCTGCCGAATCGCCTGCTGTTCCGCGATCGTCTGACGATCGCGCTCGCGCACGCGAAGCGGCAGGAGAGCGGCGTCGCGGTGATGTTCCTCGACCTCGATCGCTTCAAGCTCGTGAACGACACGCTCGGCCACAGTCTCGGCGATGAGCTGCTGCGCGTGATCGCGACGCGGTTGCGGTCCGTGCTGCGCGAAGGCGACACGATCGCGCGCATGGGCGGCGACGAGTTCACGGTGCTCCTCGGCGATCTGCGAGACAGCAACGCCGCGACGATCGCGCAGAAGCTGCTCGACACCGTCGCGGAACCGGTGCGCATCGAAGGGCACGAGCTGTACGTCACGACGAGCATCGGCATCGCGCTGTTTCCGAACGACGGCGAAACCGCGGAGTCGCTGCTGAAAAACGCCGACGCCGCGATGTATCGCGCGAAAGACCTCGGCCGTAATTCGTTCCAGCTCTGCACCGCGGCGATGAACTCGCGCGCGACGGAACGTTTGTCGATCGAGAGTGCGTTGCGCCGCGCGATCGAGCGCGATGAGCTCGTGCTGCATTTTCAGCCGATCGTGATGCTCGACTCGCGGTCCGTGTCGGGGATGGAGGCGCTGCTGCGCTGGAACCGTCCGGGCTTCGGCATCGTCCCGCCGGCGAGCTTCATCGACATCGCGGAAGAGACGCGGATGATCGTGCCGATCGGCGAGTGGGTGCTGCGCGAAGCCTGCAAACGCGCGAAGACGTGGCAGACGAGCGGCCACGAGTCGATGCGCATCGCGGTGAATCTCTCGCCGCGACAATTTCAGCAATCGGA
>DASVNL010000590.1:0-5175 GCA_036383875.1 Thermoanaerobaculia bacterium | reverse complement strand
CGACGAAGAGGTGGAAGGAGACGAAGCAGGACACGGGATTTCCGGGCAGTCCGAACACGACGCGATCGCGCGCACGCGACAGCACGACCGGCTTGCCCGGCTTCATCGCGATCTGCCAGAACTTCGTCTCCGCGCCGACGGCATCGAGCGCTTCCTTCACGAAATCGAACGCGCCGACACTCACGCCGCCCGACGAGATCACGAAGTCCGATTCGAGCGCGGACTCGAGCGCGGCGATCGTCGCGTCGCGCGTGTCGCGCACGATGCCGAGCACGCGCGGCGTCGCGCCGGCATCGCGCACGAGTGCCGCGAGCAGATAGCTGTTGGTGTTGACGATCTTGCCAGGCGTCAGTTCATCAGACACATCGACGAGCTCGTCGCCGGTCGAGAGAATCGCGACGACGGGTTTCCGTCCCACGCTCACGCTGGACTTGCGAGCGTTCGCGAGCATCGCGATCTCCGCGGCGCCGATCTTCGACCCCGCGCGCAGCACGACGTCGCCCGCGCGCATGTCCTCGCCGCGACGGCGCACGTTCTGGCCGACACGCACGGCGCGATCGACGCGCACCGCCTCGAGTCCGCCATCGGTCCACTCGACTTGCACGACTGCATCCGCGCCGTCGGGAACGAACGCACCGGTCATGATGCGCATCGCCGTCGCGGGCTCGAGTCGCGCGGTCGTCGGATGTCCGGCTGGGATGTCGCCGATGACGCGCAACGTCGCAGGCACGTTCGCAACGTCGTCCGCGCGCACCGCGTAGCCGTCCATCGCGCTGTTGTCCGCGGGCGGCGCATCGCGCTCTGCAACGATGTCCTCGCGCAGCACGCGACCCTGCGCGTCGATGAGCGACACGCTCTCCACCGGCCCCGCACTGATCTCGGCCATCACGCGCGACTGCGCGTCTTCGACCTGCAGCATTCGCTCGGTCATTTCGTATCGGCAATGTACGCCACGCGCATCAGCGCGCGCGTCGCCTCCCGGCACTTGCGATCGACGTCCTTGCGGAACACGACCGCGAGATCGCCGCGCCCCAGCGGCGGCGACCAGAGGAGGTCGCGATTGACGTACAACGGCCGCAACGCGTTCTCGATCGTCATCGCCTGCGGCTCGGGTTTCTTCAAGATTTCGAGCAGTGCCACGCGCTGCGACTCGATGGTCACGTCGATCGCGCCGGAGTCGAGCAGTCGATCGCCTTCGATCGCATTCGCGACGTCGAAGCGTCGCGTGACGCTGCAGCCGGCACTCTCCAGCTTCTTCGCGACGCGCTCCGCGAGCACCGCGTCGCTACGCTTCGCGCCGAACACCACCGGCGCGCGATCGGGACCTTCGAAGCACCCGAGAAAGAGGAAGACGAACGGCAGCGCGGCTTTTCGCATCGACGACGCAGTGTAGCGCCCCGTAGAATCGCTTTTTGCAAGGGAGCACAGCCAATGACTGCAACACTCGCCGATGAGGCGCTGACCACGACACCCCGTACCGAAAAAATCCCCGTCGCCATCCTCGGCGCCACGGGCTCGGTCGGACAGCGTTTCATTCAACTCCTCGAAAATCACCCCTGGTTCCGCGTGCACGAAGTGGTCGCGTCGGATCGCAGCGCGGGCAAGACGTACGGCGTCGCGACGGACTGGCGTCTCGACACGCTCGTCCCCTCCGAGACGTCGAAGCTCACCGTGAAAAACCTCGGCGTCGCGCTCGAGTCGAAGCTCCTCTTCTCCGGCCTCGACTCCTCCGTCGCGGGCGAAGCGGAAGAGGACTACGCGAACCGCGGCTGCGCGGTGATCTCGAACTCGCGCAATCACCGCATGGCCGCCGATGTGCCGCTGTTGATTCCGGAGATCAACGCCGATCACATCGACGCGGTGCGCGAACAACAGAAACGCCGCCCCGGCTACATCGTCACCAACCCGAACTGCTCGGTGATGGGACTCGCAATCGCGCTCGCCCCACTCGAGCGCCTCTTCGGAGTCGAAGCGGTGCACGTCACGACGATGCAGGCCATCAGCGGCGCGGGCTTCGCCGGCGTCGCGTCGTACGCGATCCTCGACAACGTCATCCCGTACATCGGCGGCGGCGAAGAAGAAAAGATCGAGACGGAACCGCTCAAGATTCTCGGCACGTGGAGCGACAGCCGATTCAACAACGCGTCGATGAAAATCTCCGCGCAAGTGAATCGCGTCCCGACGATCGACGGACACCTCATGACGGCGTCAGTGAAGCTGCGCAACAAGGCATCGCTCGACGATGTGCGCAACGCGATGGTCGCGTTCACCGGCGAACCACAGTCACTGAATCTGCCGTTCGCGCCGAAACAACCGATCCACTATCTCGACGCCGTCGATCGCCCCCAACCGCGACTTGATCGCGACCGCGAACACGGAATGGCCGTCTCCGTCGGCCGCCTCCGCCCCTGTCCGATCCTCGACTTCCGCTTCGTCGGCCTCGTGCACAACACGATCCGCGGCGCGGCCGGCGCAGCGATCCTGAATGCCGAGTTGCTGGAAGCGAAGGGGATGTTGCCGTGAGCCGGTTGGCGGTTGGCGGTTGGCGGTTGGCGGGGGACCACCACCCAGCCACGTGCCGCACAGACTCACCATCACCAACACTCTCGCGTCCGGGACGGGCGGCGGCCCACCGCCAACCGCCAACCGCCAACCGCCAACCGGGTGCAACGCCATGATCGTCATCAAATTCGGCGGCACATCCGTCGGCGATGCGGATCGCGTGGCGCAGGCAATCGACATCGTCGCGGAGCGGAAGCACCTCGATCCGATCGTTGTCGTCTCCGCGCTGGCGGGCGTGACGAACGATCTCGTCGCGGCGAGTGAAGCCGCGTGTGCGCAGAAGCCCGACGTCGTCGCGGAGATCATCCGCCGCGTGCGTGCGCGTCACGAAGACGTCGCGCTGCGGCTCGTGCAGCACAAGTCCGACTTTCTCGACTCGTTTCTCAAGAAGCTCGACAAGCAGATTGAAGAGATCGACACGATCCTCCGCGGCATCGCACTCCTCGGCGAAATCACATTGCGCGCGCGCGACAAGGTGATGTCGATTGGCGAGAAGCTCTCGTCCGTGCTGTTCGCGTATTCGATGATGATGCGTACGCTGCCCGGCGAGTTCGTGTCCGCCGAAGACGTGATCTGGACCGACGACACGTTCGGCGGCGCAACGCCCGACATGGCGCGAACGCGCGACGCCGCGGCGAAGACGCTGCTGCCGATGATCGAGCGGCACCGCATTCCGGTGATGGGCGGTTTCATCGGCCGCACGCTGAACGGCGCCACCACCACCCTCGGCCGCAACGGCTCCGACTACTCCGCCGCGATCGTCGCAGCCGCAGTCGGCGCGGACGAAGTGCAGATCTGGACCGACGTCGACGGTCTGCTCACGTGCGATCCGCGACTCGTGCCGAGTGCGCGCGTCATCGATCTCCTGTCATTCGAAGAAGCCGCCGAGCTCGCGCAGTTCGGCGCAAAGCTGCATCCGAAAACTCTCGAGCCTGCGGCCGAGGCGAATGTTCCGGTCCGCGTGCTCAACACGCATAACCCCGCGTCGCCCGGCACGCTGATCACACGCGCAGGCGCTGAAACTGCGGCCGGACCGCGATCGATCGCGCGCAAGAAGCAGGTGACGATGGTGCACGTCACCTCGAACCGCATGCTCGGCACGCACGGATTTCTCGCGAAGTTCTTCACCGTGTTCGCGAGTCTCGGCATCTCCGTCGATCTCATCGCGACGTCCGAAGTCTCCGTGACGGTGACCGTCGACGAGAAGCACGACATCGAGCAACTCACGCGCGACCTCGGCGAGCTCGCAGACGTCGAGCTGTACGACGGCCAGTGCATCATCGCGGTGGTCGGACAGAACGTGATGTCGGACGCGCGCGTCGGCGCACGCGTGCTCGACGCGCTCGGCAACATGCCGGTCAAGATGATGTCCCTCGGCCGCAGCGGTCTCAATCTCAGCATCGTCGTCGACGACGCGAACGCCGACGCCGCGGTGAAAGCCGTGCATCACGCGCTCTTCGAAAGCGCGGTGCCGGCGTGAAGCTCGCGCTCCACGGCTACGGCAAGATGGGCAAGACCATCGAGCGCGTCGCAGTCGATGCGGGTCACGAGGTCGTGTGCATCCTCGACGTCGATCGCGACGAACCACTCGCGGGCGCCGAAGTGCTGATCGACTTCTCGCACGCCTCCGCGCTCGATCGCGTCCTCGGCATCGCATGCGACAGCAAGGTCGATCTCGTCATCGGCACGACAGGCTGGAACGAACGTCTCGACGATGTGCGTCAGCGCGTCGACAACGCGAACATCGCCGCGGTCTACGCATCGAACTTTTCACCCGGAGCGAACGTGATGTTCGCGCTCGCGCGACGCGCGGGTGAGCTGTTCGCACGCTTCCCGCAGTACGAAGTCGGGATGGAAGAGCGGCATCACTCGCAGAAGAAAGACGCGCCAAGCGGCACGGCGCTGAAGATCGCGGCCGAGGTGAAGAGCGGCAGCGGCGACACGCTCGATCCCGTGATTGCGGCGTCGCGCGTTGGCGCGGAGTTCGGATTGCACACGCTGTTCTTCGATTCGACCGACGACGTCATCGAGATCTCGCATCGCGCGCGCGGCCGCGAGGGATTCGCGAGAGGCGCGGTGTTCGCGGCGGAACGCATTCGCGGACGCAAAGGACTGGTGAGATTCGATGAGCTCATTTAAAGGTGTCGGCACCGCACTGATCACGCCGTTCCGCGAAGACGGCTCGCTCGACGAAGCGACGTTCAAGAAGTTCGTCGACTGGCAGATCACCGAAGGCGTGAACTTCCTCGTGCCGTGCGGCACGACCGGCGAAAACCCGACGCTCACCGCGGACGAACATCGTCGCGTCGTCGAGCTGACCGTGCAGACGTCGAACGGACGCGTGCCCGTGCTCGCAGGCGCCGGCTCGAACGCAACGACGCGAGCCGTGCAACTCGCACAGGAAGCCATCGACCTCGGCGCGGACGGCATCCTCACCATCACGCCGTACTACAACAAGCCGACGCCCGACGGTCTGCTGCGCCACTTCGGCGCGCAGGCCGAGGCGATCGAGAAGAAGAAGTCGGGCTTCCCGATGATCATGTACAACGTCCCAAGTCGCACGGGCCTGAACATGACCGCGGAAACGACGCTGCGCATGGCCCGCGAAATCCC
>DASVNL010000589.1:0-3260 GCA_036383875.1 Thermoanaerobaculia bacterium | reverse complement strand
CGTTCGCGTTCGTCGCCGTGACCGTGACCGTGGTCGTGTCCTGCACGACGATCGACTGACCGGTCATCCCGTTCGACCACGCGTACGACGCGAACCCGGCGCTTGCGGTCAATGTGGTGGTGGTGCCGTTGCAGAAGAACGTCGCGCCGCCGATCACCGGATTCTCGATGACCGCGTGCTCCGCGACGGTGTACGGATCGCTCGTTGCGCTACAGCCGTTCGCGTTCGTCGCGGTGACCGTGACGGTCGCGGAATCAGAGACGGTGATCGACTGACCGGTCATCCCGTTCGACCACACGTACGACGCGAACCCCGCGCTCGCGGTGAGCGTCGTTGAGGCGCCGTCGCAGAACGTCGTCGCGCCGCTGATCACCGGATTCTCGATGACCGCGTGCTCCGTGACGGTGTACGGATCGCTCGTTGCGCTACAGCCGTTCGCGTTCGTCGCAGTGACAGTGACGGTCGCGGAATCAGAGACGGTGATCGACGCGCCGGTCATGCCGTTCGACCACGAGTACGACGCGAAGCCCACAGTCGCGGTCAGCGTCGTCGAGCCACCGTTGCAGAACGTCGTCGCGCCAGTGATCACCGGCTTCGTGACTGCCGCGTACTCGGTGACCGTGTACGGATCACTCGTTGCGCTGCAGCCGTTCGCGTTCGTCGCGGTGACGGTGACGGTCGCGGAATCAGAGACGGTGATCGATGCGCCGGTCATGCCGTTCGACCACGCGTACGACGCGAAGCCCGCGGTCGCGGTGAGCGTCGTCGAGCTGCCGTTGCAGAATGTCGTCGTCCCACTGATCACCGGCTTCCTCGCGGCGGCGAACACCGACACGGACACTGACGCGCTCGTCGTCGTGCAGCCGTTTCCATCGATGACGGTCACGGTGTATTGGCCGGCTTCCGTCACGAAAATCGACTGCGTCGTCGCGCCGGTGCTCCAGAGATACGACGAGGCGCTGCTCGACTGGAGCGTCACGCCGCCGCCGGCGCAGAACGTCGTCGCGCCAATGGGCGTGATCACCGGCGGCGCGGGATCGAAGCGGTAGTACGTCGCAGTGTTGCTCGTGAGCGTGCAGCCAGTCGCGTCGCTGATGCGCAGCGAGAGGTGGCCGTAGCCCGGCTGCGACGGGACGATCGAAAACGTCGGGCTGGTCGCGCCCGGGATTGCGTTGCCGTTTTCGTCGAGCCACTGATACGTCACGTTCGTGCCGCCCGTGACGCTCGACGTCGCGGTGATCGACTGCCCCGGACACGCCGAGGTGTCGTCGAGCGCGATCGAGACCGCGGACGGTCCGACCTGCACGTTCACCGGCGACGTCGCGAGCACGCAGCCGTTCGCGAACGTCTCGACCACCGAGTACGTCCCCGACGCCGACACGGTGATCGACTGCGTCGTCGCGCCGTTGGACCACGCGTACGACTGCGCCGGTGCCGCGGTGAGCGTCACGCTGTTGCCCGCGCAGAACGTCGTCGGGCCGCTCGCCTCGATCGACGCGGCGTTCTCCGTGACGACCGACGATGCGCTCGCGCTGCAGCCGTTCGTCGTCGCGGTCACGCTGTACGTGCCGAGCTGCGTCACGGTGATCGACGCGGTCGTCGCGCCGGTGGACCAGAGATACGAGTCGGCGCCGCTCGCGGTGAGCGTCGTCGACCCGCCGGGGCAGAGCGACGTGGTGCCGCTGATGACCGGCTGCGGGAGCGGCTTGAAGGTGATGGTCACGGAGCTCGTCGACGAACAACCATTCGCGTTCGTCGCGGTGAGCGTGTACGTGCCGGACGCCGTGACGTCGATGTGCGGACCGTTCTGGCCCGTCGACCACGCGTACGTCCACGTGGGATCGAGCGTCGTCGCGGTGAGGCCAGCCGTGCCGCTGCCGCAGAACTCGTACGACGACTGGCCGTCGGTCGTGCCGCTGACGTGAATGCCGAACGACGGCTTGTTCACGATCGCGAACGTCGACGCGACATTCGATGCGCACGAGCCCTTCGTGACCATCACGTCGAGCGTCACGGTGCCGCTGCCGGTGACGTCGAACGTGATTTCGTTCGTCCCCTGCCCGCCCGTGATCGTCGCGTTCGTCGCGGTCCACGCGTAGGTCGCACCCGCGACGTTGGTCGCCGACGCCGCCTGTCCGACTGCAGTGGCGCAAACGAACGCCGGTGCGTTGATCGAAACGTTCATTGCCGGCGTGACCGGCACCGTTTTCAGATTCTGGTTGGAACAACCGTTCGGACCCGTGACTTCGACGAAGACGCCAACGTTTGCACCCGAACCCGCAGTGAATCGAACGATTCGTGCGTGCTCGCCGCTGACGATCGTCGCGTTCGCGATGTCCCAGTCGTACGTCGCGCCAGCGCCGGCGTCCGGAACGCTTGCCTCGTAGATGCTGCCGGCGCAGTAGCCGTCAGCCGTGGTGATCGTGGTGTCGGGCGCCGGTGCTTCCGGCACCGTGACGCGCACCGGTTCGCTCCAGCAACCATCCGCGGTGCGGGCGCGCACTTCGACCCACATCGGACCGGCGAAGTCGCCGCGCAGGATGTCGATCGTCGCGCCGCTGCCGGTGAAGCTGCCGGTCGAGACGAGCCAGATGAACTCGACGAACGCCGACGCGTTCACCACCGTCGCCGTCGGGTGATTCGTGCGCGGGCAAAGCGGCTCGGGCGTGATCGAGAGTTGCGGCGCAGGCGGATTGCCGATCGTCACCGTCACTGGATCCGACGTCAGCGTGCCGGATGCCGGCGCGGGCGCGTCGTACGCGTGGACTGTGAGCAACGGCACGATCGTGCAGAACACCGGTGCGGCGATGCGCTTCGTTCCCGACGCGGCCGGTCCGGTTTCGGTGAGCGTCACCGTGACGAAGTCCGGCGGTTGCACCGCGACGCACACGGCGTCGACGACGGCGGACGCACTGCCGCCGCTGACGGTCACGATGCCTGCGAACGTTTGCGATCGTCACGGCGTGACCGCGTCGGTCGACGACGCCGGTCCGGGTGCGACGTACTCGTGGAACGTCGTCTACGGCGTGCTCGCGGCGGGCTCCGATCCGACGAGCCGCAGCATCACGTTCGACGTCGACACCGACTCTGCCGTCGCCGAGCTGACAGTTCATCTCGGCTCGTGCACGAAGCTCATTCGCAAGGAAGTGCGCGTCGATCAGAAGCCCGTGGCTTCGGTCTTCGGCGAGTCGAACACCTGCGCGCCGAACACCGTGATGCTGCGCGCGACCGGCGGCTCGAACTACGTCTGGTCGAACGGC
>DASVNL010000588.1:0-8934 GCA_036383875.1 Thermoanaerobaculia bacterium | reverse complement strand
CGCGCCGGTGTTGAGCGTCACGGGCGTGACCGAAGGGATGCTCGTCAATCACGCGGTCGTGCCGCTGTTCTCGGCCACCGATCAAACCAGCGTCACCCTCACCGCGACGCTCGACGGCGTCGCGATCGCGTCGGGCGCGAGCATCACGAGCGACGGCGCACATGTCCTGAACATCACCGCGACCGACGCCGTCGGCTGGACGAGCAGCGTCGTCGTCCACTTCACGATCGATCGCACGCCGCCCTCGATCGCATTCACGTCGCCCTCCGACAATCAGAAACTCTTCACCCGCGCCGTGACCGCGCAAGGCACGTTCGCCGGAGCGGTGCGCGTCACCGTGAACGGCGCCGACGCCACGCTGAACGCGAACGCGTTCTCCGCGAACGTCACGCTCAACGAAGGCGTGAACACGCTCACCGCGACGGCGACCGACGCCGCGGGCAACAGCGCGACCGCGACGATCCACGTCCAGCTCGACACGCGCGCGCCGGAGCTCTCGATCGTCGCGCCCGCGTCCAACCTCTGCACGAACGCGACGGAAGTCGTCGTGCGCGGCATCGCCCGCGACGACGGCGTCAGCGTGCGCGTGCGCGCAAACGACGGCGCGTGGCTCGCGGCGAATCTCACCGGCGCCGACTGGACCGCGACTCTGCCGCTACCCGCGGAAGGCGAAGTCACGATCGCCGTCGAAGCCACCGATGCCGGCGATCACACGTCGGCCGCCTATCTCTCGATTCGCGTCGATCGCACGAAGCCGGTGCTCACTGTGAGCGAAGGCGGCGCGACGATGACCGCCCCGTTCTTCAATCGCACTGTCGTCCCACTCGTGCGCGTCGCGGACGCAGACGAGAAGGTCACGCTCGTCACGACGCTCGACGGCGCACCGTCAGAATCCGGCACCGCGATCGAGAGCGAGCAGGCGCACGTGTTGCGCGCGACCGCGACCGACTGCGCGGGCAACGCCGCCGATCCGATCGAGATCGCGTTCACGATCGACCTCACCGCACCACGCCTCGAAACCATCGCGCCCGCGAGCGGCACGACCGTCGGCGCACAGACGCATCTCACCGGCACGCTCAGCGAGCCCGGCACCGTGAGCGCGAACGGCGTCGCCGCGACGATGAACGGATTGACGTTCGACGTTGCCGTGCCGCTCGTCGAAGGAACGAACTCGATCGAGCTCGTCATCACCGATCGCGCGGGCAACGAGATTCGCGCGACGCACTCGCTGCGCCTGAACACTGAGACTCCCACGATCGAGATCGTCGAGAACGGCCTGCCGATCGCGGCGAACGCGCTCTTCAATCGCGCAATCGAGCCAGTGCTTCGCGTGAGCGATTCCACCGCGACGATCGTCGCGACGCTGAACGCTCAGCCGTTCACGCCGGGCACGCCGATCGCGAGCGACGGCACGTACACGCTCGTCGCGAGAGCAACGAACGCATTCGGACGCCAGTCCGAAGAAGCACGCGCGACGTTCACGATCGATCGCACCGCGCCTGTCGTGACGCTCACCATTCCCGCACGCGTCGACAGCGACACCGTCGCCGTGCACGGCGCGATCAGCGAAGCCGCGGAGCGTGTCGTCGTCAACGGCGTCGTCGCGACGATCAGCGGCCTCGCGTTCGTCGCGAACGTGCGCGTCGAAGAGGGCGTGAACGTCATCACTGCGGTCGCGACCGATCGCGCGGGCAACAACGGACGCGCGGTCGCCGAAGTCACGCGCAGCGGCGGACGCCTCGCGATCTTCCTGACGTCGCCGCCCGATCAACTGCTCACCAATCGCGCGACGGCCGTCGTCGCGGGCCAGATCCTCACGCCCGACGGCGCGACGGTGCGCATCAACGGCACCGACGTTCCGGTCGACGCTGCAGGCGCGTTCCGCAAGGTCGATTTCGCGCTCGTCGAAGGCGCGAACACGATCACCGCCGCCGTCATCAGCGCGAGCGGCACGAGCAACGAAATCTCCGTCACCGTCCGCGCCGACTTCACCGCGCCGCGACTGACGGTCACAGCTGACGGCACACCGCTCGCCGATGCGATGCGTTTCCGCGTCGCACCCGCGATCGCAGTCTCCGCGACCGACGACGGCGGCAGCGTCACGACGCGCGTGATCGTCGACGGCGCCGAAGTCGCGAACGTTCCCGTGCTCGCGAACGGCGGTCACGCGCTGAGCGTGATCGCGCGCGACGCCGCGGGTAACGAGACGCGCATCGACCGGATGTTCTTCGTCGGCGAGTCGGTCACGACGGAAGGCTGCGGCCTCACCGCGATCGATCCGGCCGACGGCAGCGCCGTCTCCGCATCGACGATCCGCATCAACGGCCGCAGCGGCGGCGCCGCGTCAGTCTTGATCAACGGCAACGCCGCGCAAGTCTCCGGCGGCTCGTTCTGCGGCGAGGCGACGCTCGCACCTGGCCGCAACGAAATCACGATTCGCTGCGCCGACGCGAGCGGCAATCCGACCAGCGACGCGCCCGTCACGCTTGTCGTCTATCGCGACGCCGACCCGACGATCGTCATCACGTCGCCCGCCGAAAACGCCACGCTGACCAACGGCGTCGTCACCGTGAGCGGCACGGTCAGCGACGGCGTCGTCTCCGGCGATGTGAATGGGCTCCCATTCGAAGTCGCGCGCGGCACGACGACGTTCAGCGTCCCGAACGTCTCGCTCGCCGCGGGACTCAACGTCATCACCGCGCGCGCGAAGAACGGCGCCGGCCGCACCGGCATCGGCACCGCGCGCGTGACCCTGCTGAACGCACCGCCGCAACTCGCGATCACGTCGCCGATCGCCGGCACCGAGACGGGCGCGTCGCTCATCGACGTGACCGGCACGTACACGAACGTCGATCCGTCGACGATTCGCGTGAACGGCGCGTCCGCAACCACCACCCCCCGCACCGCCACCTCCGGCACCTTCCGCGCCGACGTCTCCCTCGGCATCACCAACACGCTCACCGCGACCGGCCGCAATCACGCGGGCGTCGTCGCGACGTCGACCGTGACCGTGCAGCACATCGACAACGCGCCGTCGATCACGATCACCGCGCCGCTCGACAACGCGCTGGTTACGACTGACACCGTCCACGTCACCGGCACGATCAACGCGGAGAACGGCTCGCAGGTCCAGGTCAACGGCAAGGTCGCGACGCTGAACGGCACGTCGTTCAGCATCGACGTTCCGGTCAACGCCGGCACGACCGCGCTCCTCGCACGCGTCACCGCACCCGATGGCGACGACGCACTCGACGCCGTGCGCGTCACGCGCTTCGCGTCCGCACTCGCGGTGCGCGACACGTTCCCCGCCAACGACGCCACCGGCGTCGATCGCGGCGCGGCGATCATCATCCTCTTCAACAACGCACTCGAGTCCGCGCCGACGATTCGACTCACGAACGCAGCAGGGCAGGAGCTCGCAGGCACGACGTTCGTCGATCGCGATGCGATCACGTTCGCACCGCAAACACCGCTCGCGGCAGGCGAGACGTACACCGTCGCCGTCGGCGCACTGACGACGTTCCACTTCACGACGTCGAGCTCCGCGCCGTCCGCGCCGCCGATCGTCGACGCCGTCGTGACCGAAGGCTGCCTCGCCGGCGCGACGCTCACCGGACGCGCGAGCGTCGCCGGTGCGCGCGTCCGTCTCGACGTCGACGGCATCACGCTCACGACCACCGCGTCCGACACCGGCGCGTTCAAATTCACGTTCACGTTCTCCGGACAGCCGGGCTTCCACCTCGCCCGCGTTCGGGAGCTCGGCAGTGACGGCAGTGTCTCGCCCGATCGCGCGCTCTGCTTCCGCATCGATTGCGATCTCCCACGCGTCACCAGCGCCTCGCTCGATCGCGACGCGAAGACGCTCGTCATCGCGTTCTCGCGCCCGATGAATCCCGCGACGCTGATTGCCGGCGACTCGATCGTCCTCGGCGCACTGACCGGCACGATCGCGATGAACGCGACGAACGACGTCGCGACGCTCACGATCACGGGCGACATCCCGGCGACTGATCTCACGCTGCTCGTGAAGAAGAGCGTGCAGGACGCGGCCGGCGCGTCGCCGTCGGCAGACTACACGCAACTCTTTGCGATCGCGGACGAAGCAGGCGAGGGGAGAGGCTTCGTCAGCGGCGCGATCTACGACGCGACCACCGGACGCCCGCTCGCCAACGCGACGGTGTCGATCGGCGGCGTGACGATCAACGCGAACGCGCGCGGCCGCTACGCACGCGCGGTTGACGAAGGCGCGTACACGATCGAGGCGAGCGCGGATGGCTACACGCACGCGTGGCGTCAGCTCGTCGTTCCCGCGGGCGCAGGCGTCGTCCCGATCGACATCCGTCTGACGAAGCGCGGCACCGCGCTCGTCGACGGCGGCGACACGACGGTCACGAAGCGCGCCGAAGTCACGACCGGCACCGTCACCGCGATCGGCGCGCAATCGCTCGCCGGTCTTCTGCCGCTCGGCTGGTCGCCGCTCGCGAGCGCGGAAGTGATCTCGACGCAACCGACCACACTCACGTTCACGATCAACGCGACGGATGTGACAAGCGCCGCGCAAACGCTGTCGCTCGTCCGCTACGAATCCGATCGCGACGAATGGCGCGTCGAAGTCGCAGCGGTGAATGTTCCGGGCGACGGCCGCGTGTCGCACGCGCTGACGCGCGACGGTCACTACGCGCTCGTCTACGCCGACGCCGCGCCGCACCTCGCGCATCCGCCCACACCACGCGGCGGCGCCGCACTCGCGGGCGTCGCATCGAATGCGAACACCCAGCCGATGACCGCGCGCGCGTTCGCGATCGAGCCGCGCTCGATTCTTCCGAACGGCCGCGCCGTCGCGACGCTCACGACCGAAGGTGCAACGCAGACCTATCCCAGCGGCTCCGCGCTGCAAGCGACGATCGACGAGCAACTGAATCTCGCCGACGGCCGCGTGCTCGTCGACGCACCGTTCGCGACCGACTTGCTCGTGTACCGAACCCTCGCTGGTGACGCGGGTGTTGCCGACTTCCACCTCGCACCGAGCGCGCAAGCCACGACGGTCATGCTGCGCGACGGCATCGAGCGCGTGCGCATCGTCGACTATCCGGGCCGTATCGATCGCGGCTCACTCGTCGGCGCGGAAGGTGGACGCGTGCCCGGCGATGGCAGCGTCACGATCGATATCCCGGCGGGCGCGACGACCGAAGCGTTGCACGCAACGACGTCGGCACTCGATCCCGCATCGTTCGGAACGATCGCCGGATTCCGCATCGCCGGCGCATTCACGCTCTCGCTGACTAACGCGAACGACGCGACGCTCGAGTCGTCGCTGATCCTTCCGGCCCGGGCCACGTTCGCGGTCTCCGGCACCGTCGCGCACGAAGTGATCGTCGCGCAGGTGATCGGCGACTCGCCGTTCGGCGTGCTCTACAAACTCGTCGCGATTGCCGATCGAAACGGCACGCTCTTCACGACGCGCGCAATCGACTCGACGCAGCTCCCCCTCGACGGTCTCGTGCGCGGCGGGCGGTACGTGATCCTCGCCGCCGACAATCCGATCGCGTTCGCGTTCGGCCAGGTCCGCGGCGAATCGAACCTCGCCATCGCCAACGCCCGCGTCACGAGCGGTCTCGGCGTCACGAGTCTCACGCCGCTCACCGGCGTCTTCGTCCTCCCGGTTCCCGCGCGACCCGCAGCGCCGTTCTCACTCGTCGCACGCAGCATCGCGACCGGCGACGGCGCCGCGAAGTCCGCGAGCACCGCGCCCGACGCCGGCGCGTTCGTCGACTTCGGCGTGTTGCCGCTCGTCACCCAGCCGCCGCAACTCCGCTCCGTCACACCCGACGGTGGCGAAGTCGCGGTGAGCACGAACCTCGCGGTGCTCGCCGAGTTCGATCGCGCCATCGACGCGTCGTCGATCGCGAACGGCATCCGCGTCACGAACATGCTGACGTCCACGGACCTCGCGGGCGTCGTCAGCGTCGCGGGGAGCAACGTCTCGTTCGTCGCAAGCGAGCCGCTGCGCGCCGGATCCGTCTACACGATCACGATCGCTCCAAGCATCCGCAGCACCACCGGTGCGGCGTTCGGGCAAAGCGTCGTGAAGTCGTTCCGCACGCCGGCCCTTCCGTCGGGCAACACGTCCATCCGTCCCGATCGCATCCGCATCACCATCCCCGACGCGAACGGACGCTCGACGATTCGCGGCACCGCTGGCGCACTGCCGCCGAACGCGCAAGCCGTCGCCGTGCGCCGCGGTCGCTACTTCCTCAACGTTTATCAGGCGACCGTCGCTGCCGATGGCGCGTTCTCCTTCGACGCCGGACACGGCACCGCCAGCGATCGCATCACGATCACCGATCGCATCGACCTGCAGGTGGTCGATCCGGTCTCGCACGCGATCGTCGCGATGATCGAGCTGACGCCGTTCTCGTCCGCCGACGGACGTTCGTTCGTCGCGATGCCCGATCGCGTCTCGCGCTTCGTCAGCGCGGACGGCATCGCGGTGACAGTCCCGAGCGGCGCATTCGACACGCCGACGACGATCGCCGTCATCCCGAGCGCGGCATCGGCATTCGCGGACGTGCCTTCGTTCAACACCGAGCTCGCGTACGCAGCGAGCGTCGACCTGCAGTTTGAGGGCATCGCCAAACAACGCCTCGAGCTCGAGCTCCCGATCCCCGCCGGCACCGACACCTCCCGCACCTGGCTCCTCGGCTGGCTCGGCCAATCGATGCGCGGTCCGCGCGTGATGATCACCGATCTCCTCTACGCGAACGCCGGCGTCTTCAAGACCGGCATCGCCGCGTCGTCGAACGCGCGCGTCGTGACGAACGCGCGTGTCGCTGCGAACGCATTCACGCTCGGCGAAGTGCGCGAGTCGCTGATGGGCGCAACGCAGAGCGGCACGTACGGTGTCGTCAACGTCCTCGCGCCCGGCGGCTCCGACATGGTCTGGGGTCTCCTCGACGACATCTCCGCATCCGCCGACGTTTTCTGGGACTCGCTGATCTCGCTCTTCGCCTCGCGGCAGTACGTCGAAGATCGCTCGCGCATCGCCATCCCGCTGCTCACGAACGTCCCATTCCGCATCTACGGCGTCGACGCCGCGACCGGCCTCGAGGCGTTCTCGCGCACCTACTCGCCGATCCCTCCGGGTGACGCGGGCGCGCCGCTCGGACTCGCGAATCCGAATCCCGATCGCATGGGTCCGTACCCCGTGTTCGGCTCGCCGTTCCGCGTCGAGACGCTCGAAGTCGCGGCGGCCGGGATCACGTACAGCTCGATCCGCGACTTCGACATCGAGCTCGTGAACGGAACGATCTACGCGTACACGAACACGCTCCCGCCGGCGCGCCGCATCACGCTGATGAACGTCACGCGCGGCCTCCTCGACCGCACGCGCCTCGGCGGACTCTCCGTCGCAGGCGAGCCAGGCGATCGCATCGCATTGCTGATCGAAGAGCTCGACGTCGATCCGACGCTGCCGTTGTCGATCGTCTTCAGCGAGCCGATCGACGCCACGAATCTGCCGAACCTCATTCGCGTCGAAGTCGAAATCGACGGCGAATACAGGCAGCTCACGAATGCCCTCACGCTGCGCCTCGACTCCGGCGATCACCGCGTGATCGTCGAGACGCCGGCGTCGCTGCAACGCGGCAAGCGCTATCGCCTCGTGCTCGACCCGCAACTCGCGGATGGCTCCGGCTTGCACATCGGCGAGGCGCGAGACGCGGACGGCGCGCAGCTCGGCACACCGCTCGACGAGCCGCTCTACCTCGACTTCACCGTGCGCGAGCCCGGCGGACAGATCGCAGAGTTCGAGCTCGCCAGCGGCCGCATTCGCGATCAGGCGCTGAACGGCAACGTGCTGTTCGTGAGCGCGATGGAAGGCGGCATCACCGCGTACGACGTCGCCGATCCCGCGAACCCCGCGGTCACCGGCGCGACGCTGCCCGACGGCGTCGAATACTGGGCGCTCGCCACCGATCATCACGGCCGCGTCTACGCGACCGGCACGCAGGATCTGTGGGGCATCCTCCGCACGTTCCGCGTCGACGATTTCCTCCCACGGCTTTCCGGCAATCCCGGCCGCGCCGAACCGCGCGGCAACGCGCTCCTCACCTGGGTTCCGGGCAGCGCCGCAATCCTCGGCCTCAACTCGCGCGCACTGGAAGACGGACGCCCCGAGTCGCTGCCGCGCAAGGTCCAGAACCTCGTGCAGGATTCCGAGGTTGCGTACGCGAGTCGCGAGGAATTCATCGAAGGCGAGAGCGCGGCGAACACCGGCACGGAAGGGGAGTTCGGCGTCTACCGCGTCGAAGTCCCGCGCGATCCCGCGCTGCCGTACGCAACGCAGCGCATCACCATCGTCAACGTCACGCTCGACCTGCGCTGGTCCGGTGACGCGACCACGAGTCAGCCCGCGATCATCGGCGGCATCCTCGCGCGTCCGGGCGATCGCTTGCGCGTGCTGCGCAATCAACGCACGTACGCGGTCGTCTCGCTGTTCGGCTTCGGCATCGGCGTCTACGACGTCAACGCCATCGAGTCGAACGAGTCGGATGATCTTCCGGTCGGCTACGCGCCGGTGCGCGAACAGGTCCGCGTGACCAGCGCGAAGATCGGACCGGAGTGCGCCGCACCCGCGGACGCGATTCCCGACCTCTCGTTCTCGCCCGACGCCGCGATCTTCGAACGCGACGCCGACTCCGTCTCCGTCGTCGCCGCTGATGCACTGCGCGGTCTGCTCGACCTGAAGATCCCGCGCAACGCGAACGAGCGCATGCAGTGCGACGATCGCGCGCCGCGCGGTCTGCTCCTCACGAAGAACCCGCGACTCGTCCAACTCAGCGCGCTGTTCGCTGCGAACGCCGGACGTCAACCGTTCGGACGCTTCAACGCCGTCGCGCCGTATCGCTGGACGCTCGACGCGAACAGCAACACGAA
>DASVNL010000587.1:0-5255 GCA_036383875.1 Thermoanaerobaculia bacterium | reverse complement strand
CGCCGGTGATGATCAGAGTCTTCATCGCGGCAGCATCGCATAACCGGCTACCATCGCGATGTGGGCCGGTTTCGCGCAGTGCTGCGGTTGATCGCGATCGCGGTCTCGACGTTGGTGCTGCACACGATCTACATGATCGGGCGACCGCTCACGCGCCGCAGCCGCCGCTGGCGCAACGTGATGGTTCGCGCGTGGGCGCGAACGTTGTCGCGCTGCCTCGGCCTGCGCAGCGTCGTCGAAGGACAACGTCCGAGCGGCAGCTTCCTGCTCGTGTCGAATCACGTGAGCTACGTCGACATCCTGCTGATCGCGCAACACGCGGATGCAGTGTTCGTCGCGATGTCCGACATGCGCGAGTGGCCGGCCATCGGCAAGCTCGCGGCGTCCGTCGGCACGATCTTCATCGATCGCAAGTCGCGTCGCGATGCCGTGCGCGTCGGCAGCATCGTCGAAGATGCGGTGCGCGCTGGAGCATCGGTTGCGTTGTTCCCCGAGGCGGCGAGCAGTGATGGGACGGACGTGCTGCCGTTCAAGCCGGCGTTGCTCGAACGCGCGGCGCGCGATGCGCAGCCCGTGCACTTCGCGGCGATTCGTTATGCGCAGAGTGAAGTCGCGTGGGGCGATGTCCCGCTTGGACCGCACGCGTGGACGCTGCTGCAACTGCCGCGCATCGACGCGTCACTCGAGTTCGGAGGCAGCGTCACCACACGCGATCGCAAAGAGCTCGCGGAGACGCTCTGGCGCGAAGTGCGGAAGCGCGTCGTTACTTCTTCGCCGCGATCCAGCGATCCACATTCCCCTCCAGCACCGTGAGCGGAATGGCGCCGCTGCCGAGGACGACGTCGTGGAACTCGCGGACGTTGAACTTCGCGCCGAGCTGCGATTCCGCGCGCTTGCGCAGCTCTTTGATTTTCAGCTCGCCGAGCTTGTACGCGAGCGCCTGACCCGGCCATGAAATGTAGCGATCGATCTCCGTCGTCACTTCATGCAGCGGCAGTGCGGTGCGCGACGCCATGTAGTCGATGGCCTGCTGCCGTGACCAGCCCATCGAGTGAATGCCCGTGTCGACGACGAGGCGGCACGCGCGCCACATCTCGTAACTGAGGCGGCCGAAGTTGTCGTACGGATCGGTGTAGAAGCCGGCTTCAAGTCCGAGCCATTCTGAGTACAAGCCCCAGCCTTCGCCGAACGCGGAAATGTACGAAAACCGGCGGAAATTCGGGAGATTCGTGAGCTCGCGGCTCAGCGCGATCTGCAGGTGATGTCCGGGCACGGCCTCGTGCAGCGTCAGCGCTTCGAGGTTGTACAGCGGGCGATTCTCGAGCTTGTACGTGTTGACCCAGTAGATGCCGGGCTGCGTGCCGCCCTGCGGCGCGCCGACGTAGCGGCCCGACGTGTACTTCGGCGCGATGTCCGCGGGCACGGGGTCGACGGTGTAGGGAAGTCGTGGAAGCGTGTTGAAGAGCGACGGGAGCTTGCCGTCCATCCGTTTCGCGATGCGCGACGCGCGCTCGAGCAGCGCTTCCGGCGTCTTCGCGTAGAAGCGCGGGTCGGTGCGAAGGAATGCGAGGAACGCGGCGAAGTCGCCCTGGAATCCGGTCTGCTTGATGACCGCCTGCATCTCCGCGGAGATGCGCTCGACTTCCGCTTTGCCGGTGTTGTGGATCTGCTCTGGCGTCAGGTCGAGCGTCGTGAACTCGCGAATCTTCTGCGCGTAAAACGCGCGACCGTTCGGCAACTCGGATGCGGCGAGCGTCGTGCGCGACTTCGGCTGGTACTCCTTGCGGAAGAAATCGAGGAACTCGCGATAGCCCGTCACGATGCCGTTCGTGATCGCGGCGCGGCCGGCGGCGCGCAGACGTTCCTGGTCGCTCGCCGGAATCGTCGACGGAAACTTCGCGAACGGCTCCCAGAACACGCTCTTCGCCGGATCGTCGACGACGTGCGCGGCGATCGTGGAGTCGTAGCCTTCGAGCGTCGCGCGCGGAACGGTGAAGCCGCGCGCGATGCCCGCGCGCATCAGCGCGATCTGCTCGCGCACGTACTTCGGCCACGCGTTCATCCGCGCGATGTAGTTCTCGTAATCCTTGACCGTCGCGAGCGGAACTTCCTTCGGCAGTCGCGAGAAGCCGGAGTGAAATCCGGAGTCCGCGTTGATCGGCATCTCGTAGTCGCCGAGCTCGTAGCCAGCGATGTTGTCGCGCAGGCGCTGGCGGAAGATGTCGTAGTTGATGCGCTCTTCGGACGGCAGCTTCGCGGCGTCGACCTTGTCGATCTCCGCGAGCAGCGACTTCATCTCGTCGTACTCCGCCTTCAACGCGGCGGGCGAAACGCTCGGCAAGAGATCGTTGTGTTCGTGACGGCCGACCGACGTCGCGAACATCGGATCGCGCTGCATGCGCCCTTCCCATTCGCGATCGAAAAGCGCGTGCAGAGTCTGCACGTCGTCAGCGGCGGCGGCGAAGGCGAAGAGCGTGAACGCGAGAGCGAGCGTCAGCGTGCGCGGCATGCGCGCAAGTGTACTCACATGCGCGCGTCGGCGGCCTCAATCGCGAGCGACTTCGGATCCTGCAGGAACGCCGCGACGCCGAGGTGTTTGGCGTTCCAGTCCTTGCGCAGCGGAATCGTGATCGTCGCCTTCTCTTCGACTGTTCCGATCTCCTTCACGCGCGACTCCCAGCGCACGATGTAGTCGTTCGTCAGTTCGCGTCCCGCGTTCTCGCCACTCGCGACGGACGTCGTGATGCCGTTCTCGAACAACGCGACCATCACGTTGGCGCGACCTGCAACGACGCGTGCGTGCAAGTCGACCAGCAACGCGTCGCCGTTGCGCGTCACGCGGTCGATGGTGATGAAGCCGCGCTCCTGTTGTTCGAGCTGGCGATCGATCTCGCCACGCACATGCGCCTCGGCCGATCCGACCATCTGCGCGCGTCCGCCGATGACGACCTGCGGCGTGTAGACCTGCGCGCTCTTGATCGCGCGCGCGTATTCGTTCTGCCGCGCCGACCATTGTGCGGACGAGAACGGATCGCGCCAGCCGAGGTGATTCCAGTAGTCGACGTGATAGGCGAGGGGAATGATGCGGCCGCCGTGGAACGACTCGCGACCGAGCTTGCTCAGCAATTTGTCCGCGGGCGGACAACTCGAGCAGCCCTGCGACGTGAACAATTCGAGCACCACTGTGCGATGACTCGCACTCTTGGCTTCGCGCGAACAGGCGAGAATCAGGATCGACGCGACAATGGCCAGTGCGGTTCGCGTGGGCATGATCGACAGGATGCCACGTATCATGCGCCAGGTCCCCGATCATGAAAATCCGTCTCGCCTCTGCGCTATTGCTCCTTGCCGCGTGCGTTCCTCTGTTTGCGGGCTCGTTCGAACACTTCCCGCTGCCGCGCACGGTCGCGCTCAATGCGTACGACATCGCAGGCACCGACACGTACGCGTGGGTTCTGCCGTACTCATCGAACCTCATCTCGAAAGTTGGCGTCGACGGGAGCGTCGAGACGTTTGTGTTGCCGGGATTTGGAATCGAGCGGATCGTGCTCGATCCGACCGACAACAGTCTCTGGTTCGCGAGTCCGCAAAGCGTCGGGCACATGGCGCTCAATGGCGAGATCACGCAGTACTCTCTCTTCGCGAATGCGTACTCCGTCGGCGATCTGATTTTCGGACCCGACGACAGTCTCTGGCTGACGCTCGACAATCAGCGCGTGTTGCGCGTCACGCGCACCGGCGACGTCACGACCGTGCTGCCGCTCGATCATTCGTTTTATCCGGCGTATCTCACGAACGGACCGGACGGGAACATCTGGATCAGCGCACACGACTCCGCGAAGGTCGGACGGCTCACGCCGAGCGGAACGCTGACGCAATTTCCGCTGCCGTTTTCGTACGACTCGCCGAACGGCATCGTCGCCGCGGGCGATGGCAATCTCTGGTTCACGTCGAATTTCAGCTGGCTCCGCAAGATCACTCCCGCCGGAGTGATGACCGACGTCTCCAACAACCTCGGCGCCAGCGGCATGATCGGGCTCGACGGCTCCAATCGCCTCTGGTGGAGTCACACGTTCACGAACGCTCCCGCGGTCTCCGTGTTCGACGTCGCGACGAACACGCTCTCCGCGACGTTCCCTCTCATTGCAGACGGGAAGTTGATCTGGGCACTTTCGGCCGCGTCGAATACTGTTTGGTGGGCCGGTGGCAAGAAGTTCGGCCGCGTCTATCAAGGCGAGATGGCCGAGTTTTCGTTCAATGCCCTCGGCGCGAATCCATCCGCGATGGCGTCGTCATCGATCGACGTCTGGTTCGCGGCGCCCGATGAGAATCAGGTCGGCCGTCTGGATCCGACGAACGGACTGACGACGCTGTACACGATGCCGAACGCGGACAGCCGTCCGCTCGACATCGTTGCGGGCACCGATGCGATGTGGTTCACCGAGGAGACGGGGAATCGCATTGGACGCATCGATGGAAATGGCGCCCTTCAGGAATTCACGATCCCGACGCCGAACGCGAAACCCACGGCGATCACATACGGACCCGATGGCAACTTCTGGTTCACGCTCGCGGCGGCGGACAAGATCGGACGCATTACGCCGGCCGGAGTCATTACGGAGTTTCCGCTGCCCGGCTCGGGGCGTTATCCGAATTCACTCACGTTCGGCCTCGACGGAAATCTCTGGTTCACGTCGCGCGACAACAACACCATTGGAAAGATGACGGCCACCGGACTCGTGACCGAGTATCCGGTCACAGGCGATCATCCGCGCGCGATCGTCGCGGCGCCCGACGGGACGTTCGTCTATTCGACGGACATGCATCAGTACCGCATGACCCCGACCGGCGACGTCACGCTGCTGGCGCAATTCGTCGCCGCGAACGACGCGATCGTCGGACCGGACGGCGCGCTGTGGAGCAATCAAATGAACGGCGTGACGCGCATCGGCGCGGATGGTGCCGTCAAAACGTGGACGCTGCCGCATGGCGGCTGGGCAGGCAACGCAATCACGATCGGGCCCGATGGAAAGGTCTGGGTGAGCGAGTCGAATACCGGCGCACTCTATCGAATCATCCCGGATGCGCCGATCGCGATTACGCCCGTCGCCGCGTGCCGCATGCCTGATGGCGGTGTGAGTGGCGTGCTTGCGACGTTCGTCGATCCCGACACGACGCGCAATGCCAGCGACTACAACGCGTATGTCGGCAGCGCGGGTGGGCAAGTCACGCAAACGGGTCCGGGCACATTCAAT
>DASVNL010000586.1:0-3632 GCA_036383875.1 Thermoanaerobaculia bacterium | reverse complement strand
CCGCGCGATCGGCACGGCCTTGCCCGCGAGTGTCGCAACGCCGTCGCCGAACGCGAGCAACGCCCACGCAATGGCGGCGAAGACGAGCCGGTCGTGAAACACGAGCACGAGCAGCAAGACCGCGACGGGATACAGCACGATCCCGGCGTCATACCCGCGCTCATGTCGCGCAACGCCACGCCCCACGACGCGATGCAACACCGCGAAATTGCCGATGATCGCGACGACGCAAACACCCGCCGCCGCCCACCAAGGCAGCCATTTCAATGCGAACGCGAACAGGCCAAAGGCGATGTGCAACGCCTTGCGCAGGTACTCGTTGGTGGTGTGTTGGGGCATGGGCGGCAGCACGATGAATGATGGCAGGCCGGTGTGCAAGACCGAGTTGGCGGTTGGCGGTTGCCAGTTGGCGGTTAGGTCGTCGCGAGAGGCGCGTTGCTCGCCAGAGGGTCCACTCCCGCCAACTGCCAACTGCCAACCGCCAACCCAAACTACAATTCGCCGGCCAATGTCCGAAGTTCGCCCACCGATCCTGTCCGTCATCGTCCCTTGCTACAACGAGCGTGCGACCGTTGCCGAGTTGCTGCGGCGCGTGCGCGAGGTCCCGATCGACAAGGAGATCATCGTCATCGACGACCAGTCGAAGGACGGCTCGTTCGATGTCGTGGCGAAACTGGCGAGCCAGTGGCTCGAGTTGCGGCACTACCTGCAGCCCGTGAATCAGGGCAAGGGCGCGGCGATTCGTCGCGGGATCGAGGAAGCGCGTGGCGACATCGTGCTGATCCAGGACGCCGATCTCGAATACGACCCGTCCGACTATCCGAGACTCGTGCAGCCGATTCTCGACGGCCACGCGGACGTCGTGTTTGGGTCGCGATTCGAGGGCTATCCGCGACGCGTGATGCTCTTCTGGCATCGCATGGGGAACACCTTCCTCACCTTCATGTCCAACGCGACCACGAACCTCGACCTCACCGACATGGAGACTTGCTACAAAGTCTTCCGTCGCGAAGTCATCCAGTCGATCAAGCTGAACTCGAATCGCTTCGGCATCGAGCCCGAGATCACGGCGAAAGTCGCGAAGCGCGGCTATCGCATCTTCGAAGTTCCGATCTCGTACTACGGCCGCGATTACTGGGAAGGCAAGAAGATCAACTGGAAGGACGGCTTCTCTGCCCTCTGGACAATCCTGAAGTACGGACTCTTCAACGACATCACGAGCGAGCCGCGCACGTACACACAGGTGCGGCGCCGCTCGCGTCTCAAGCGTTATAACCAATGGGTGTGGTCGCGACTGCAGCCGTTCGTCGGACAGCGCGTGCTCGAAGCCGGCGCAGGCACGGGCGTGATGACGCGCTTCATGTACGGCCGCGATTTGATCGTCGCCGGCGATCGCGAGACGCCGTACGTCGATCGTTTGACGAACGCATTTCGGCGCCGCCCCGGCATCAGCATCGAGCGCATCGATCTCGAATCCGACGATGTGCTCGCACTCGCCAAGTACGAGTTCGACACGATCACCGCGATCAATGTCCTCGAGCACACCGCCGACGATGACGCCGCGCTGCGGCGCGCACATCAACTCCTGCAGCCCGGTGGCCGCATCGTGATCTTCGTCCCGGCGGGCAAGTCGTTGTACGGCTCGCTCGATCGCGGCATCGGACACGCGCGGCGTTACGAGAAAGACGAGCTGGTCGCGAAACTGCAGCAGGCGGGCTTCGAGGTGGAGCACGTGAGCTTTCAGAATCGCATCGCGAAACTGGCGTGGTGGCTGAACGCGAAACTGTTCGGACGCCGCGCGTTGCCGAGCGCGCAGTCGCGCATCTTCGATCGGCTCGTGCCGCTGTTGCGCGCGCTCGAAGGCAGCAATCCGTCGAGCGGACTCAGTCTGATCGCAGTCGGAAGGAAGTCCGCATGAAACGCGCAGCGGTGATCCTCGCCGGCGGCGCCGGCACGCGACTGCGCCCACTGAGCTCGGACGAGAATCCGAAGCAGTTCCTGAAGTTGTTCGAAGGACAGTCGCTGCTACAAAAGACATGGTCGCGCGCTGCGCGGATTCTTCCCGCCGATGCGATCTACGTTTCGACGAACACGCAGTACGCGGACAAGTGTCGCGAGCATCTCCCCGCGATGCCGCACGACAACGTGCTCGCCGAGCCCGCGCGGCGAAACACCGCGCCCGCGATTGCGCTGTGCACGTTCGAGATCGAGAAGCGCATCGGTCCGTGCACGGTGTCGTTCCTCGCATCCGATCACTTCATCGGCAACGAAGACGAGTTCGTGCGCGTGCTCGATCGCGCGTATCAGTACGCCGAGTCGCATGAAGAACTGATGACGGTGGGCATCGAGCCGGACGAGCCGAACATCGGCTACGGCTATCTGCGCGTCGGCGCGCCGATCGAGGACGAGGTGCTGCGCGTTGAGGCATTCACGGAGAAGCCGGACCTCGCACGCGCCGAAGAGTTTCTGCGCTCGGGCCAGTACATCTGGAACGCGAGCATGTTCGTCTGGCGCAGCGACGTGTTTCGCCGCGAGCTCACCAGCGCCGCGCCGGAAATCGCAACGGTGACGTTCGAGAACTACGGCACGATGCCGTCGATCTCGATCGATTACGCGCTGATGGAGAAAGCACCGCACGTTGCGACGATCCGCGGCGACTTTGAATGGTCCGACGTCGGCTCGTTCGAGGCGCTGCGCAAAGTGGGCGTCGACGTTTAAGGCTTCTGTGTCATTCCGTGTCGCGCAGACGACACGGAATCCCCCGAATCAGGGGATCCCGCGCTGGCGCGCGGGATGACACGATGGCCGATCAAGCAAACAACGCGTTCGCGTTGTCCCACAGGATCTTCGTCTCGATCTCTTCGCCGAGGCCGAGGGCGCGGAACTCCTCGACGTTGCGCTTCATCGAGACGACGCCCGGCGAAGGCCAGTCGGTGCCCCACAGCACTTTGTCCGCAATGTCTTTGACGCGCGGGAAGTAGCGCAGCAGCGCTTTCGGCGGGATGCCCGAAATGTCGATGCTGACGTTGCGATGGCGTCGCGCGAGGAAGAGCGCGGTGTCGCCGTACAGCGGACGTCCCGCATGCGCGAGGATGAGCTGCAGTTTCGGGAAGTCGATGGCCACGTCGTCGATGGGCATCGGGTCGGCGAAGACGTTGCGCGCTTTCGGGAAGACGGATGTGCCCGTGTGAAACATGACCGGCACTCCCCGCTCCTCACATTCGCGATAGATCTCCGCGAGTTGCCACAGCTCGCCGCGATAGCCGTTCGGCGTGAAGAGCTGATGCGGCGGATGGATCTTGATCATCCGGATGCCGAGGTCGAGAACGCGGCGGATTTCGGCGCGGACGTCGAGCTCGTGCAGCGGATTCACCGAGCCGACCGGCAACAAACGATCGCGATGATCTTTCGTGAAGTTGGCGATCCAGTCGTTCGTCTCGCGCGTGAAGCCCATGACGTCGGGCGAGACGTAGTTGATGCAGCAGACGCGTTCCACGCCTTCGTCATCGAGATAGCGCAGCAGATTGTCGGGCGACGCGAGGATGTCTTTCGCGTTGGAGTGCGACTCGTCGTCGATCATGGCCAGCACTTCGGGCTTGACCATCTCCCACGGCTGGACGTGAATGTGGGCG
>DASVNL010000585.1:0-2152 GCA_036383875.1 Thermoanaerobaculia bacterium | reverse complement strand
GCTTCTTCGGGGTCGGAGGTCCAGACGAGTTTCGTGCTCATGTCGGCGCGGCTATGCTATCGAACTCTTGATGGATGACTCCTATCGCGGCTGGCGCCGCCCCGGCCCCGTCCCTCCCGGCGGCATCGAGCCCGAAGACGGAGAGACGCTCGATTTCCTCTGCGGCTACTTCCGCATCTTTCAATACGCGAAGGGCCACCGCTACTCGACGGACGACGTATTGACCGCGTGGTACGGCACGACGTGCGCGCCGACCGTGCGTCGCGCCGCCGATCTCGGATCGGGCATCGGCTCGGTCGCGCTGATCTCCGCGTGGCGTCTCCCCGGCGCGACGTTCTGCACGGTCGAAGCGCAGGACATCTCGATCCGCCTCGCGCGCAAGAGCGTGCGCTACAACGGCCTCGAGTCGCGCTTCACGCTCTATCACGCCGATCTCCGCTCCGACGCACTCGCACACGAAGCGCCGTTCGACCTCGTCACCGGAAGTCCGCCCTACTGGCCTTCCGGAACTGCATCGGAGGCGCAACACCCGCAGGCCATCCCCGCGCGAATCGAGATCCGCGGCTCGGTCTTCGACTACGCCCTCGCCGCGTCGAAGATCCTCGCACCCGGCGGCATCTTCGCGTTCGTCTTCCCGACCGCGCAGCTCTCGCGCGTGCTCGACGCGGTGAGTGAAGCCTCGCTGAAACTCGTGCGACGTCGCGACGTCGTGTTCAAAGACGGTGAACCGCCACTGATCACGCTCTTCGCGGCCTGTCGCGCGTCCGACTTGCCCGCGACGTACGAGGCATTCGTCGAAACCCCGCTGGTGATTCGTCGCAAAGACGGCGGCGTCCCCGACGAATACTCGGCCGTGCGTATGAGCTTCGGCTTCCCGCCGGGGAACGTGCCGGCTTAGCGGCGTTTCTTTCTCTTCTTGTCGGGTGCTGGTGGCGGCTGGGGAAAAAGGAACTGCGCCGTCGAATCCGAAACCTGTACATCGGAGACGCTGCGCTCTCCCCAAAACGCCAGGCGCCGCAGCATGTCACCCAACAACGACTCGTCGGTGTACGGATGCATGACGATGATTTTGTGGCAGAAGAACTTTCGCGCGTACGCCTGGATGTGGTCGTTGTCGGTCAGTTTCGCGCCGGCTTTCTCACGGTCGAGCGAAGCGGCGATGTACTGGCAGAGCTTGAGGAAAAATGGATTCGGAGCGTCACTGGATCCTCGCGTCCAGGCGTTCCACTCGGTCAGAAGCATCGCCAGCTTCCGTACCGCGACTTCTGTCGCGGAGGTAGAGGGAAACGCCAGATCGAGTGAGGTGTGGCCGAGGTAATACGTGAAATGCGGATTCGCGTAGATGTGCTCACCCCAGAGATGCTCGTTCACGCGCCACAGATATCGCATCACGCGCTGCACTTCTTTGGCTCCGCGTGCTTCCGACCAATACTCGTCTGACTCCGTGGCGATGAGCTTCGCTTCTCGCGCAGGTACGTAGCTGATCAGCAGCTGATTGCACGAGCCCGCGCTGAGTCGCAGGAAACGCCCGCCAGCAACGGGGACCGACATTGCGGCGGCCGGCCGGAACTCATCGAACGAGACCTTCGAGCCACCCGCGCTATCGATGGCCGCGCGCTTGTCGCTCGCGTACAGATCGTTTGGCAGCGCAGGGTCGGTGACGAGCCGCAGGTCTGACATCCCCAGGGAAATCGCTTCTTCGGCGCGGGCGCGAAGCAGCGTGCCCCATCCGAGGATTGCGCGATAGCCGCGGAGTCCGAGCGTTGAAAGGTTGAAGTACAACTGCATGATCCCCTGCGACCCGCGCGACCCTTCGAGATATTGGTTGTACGGTTGATGCGTCAGTTCGGAGCGGTCTCCCGCGATCGGCCGGCGCGTCAATGCGTAGACGGCGTCGAGGCGCGCGAGATGCGTCTCCTTTACAGGCGCATTCGGCTTCTCGACGTAGCTCGCATCGGACCCGTCGAACGCCTCTCCGACTACGAGCCCACCGGGCTGATCGAAGGAACGCGAGTACACCAGTCCTTCGCGATAGGCACCGCGGTTCTCATCCTCGCTGATGTAGGCGCTGTGCCCGGCAGAGAACGTCTGCGACCAGCGCATCGCACGGACGAGCAATCCGCCGCACGGGTAATAGCAGTACAACGACTTG
>DASVNL010000584.1:0-4207 GCA_036383875.1 Thermoanaerobaculia bacterium | reverse complement strand
GACGTCCGCCGATTCCGAACAGGACGACGATGATCCGAGCATGCGCCAGTTTCGGATCGTGAACGGACAGTCGTCGATCATCGACTGGCTCCGCTCCGGCCTCGACCCGACCCGCACCGACCTCCGCCTCGGCACCGCCGTAACCGACGTCGCCTGGTCCGCCGGCGCCGTGACGCTCACGTGCAAGCCCGCAGTTGCGTCATCGAAGCCGTACACGATCAATGCGCGCGCGGTCGTCATCACGATTCCGATCGGCGTCTGGAAAGCGCCGCGCGAACAGCAAGGCGCGATCCGCTTCGATCCCGCGCTGCCCGACAAGGAACGCGCGATCGAGAAGCTCGAGACCGGTCACGTCGTGAAGATCGCGTTCCGCTTCCGCGAACGCTTCTGGGCGGAGGACACACAAGGTCCGCTCTTTCTGCACTCGAACGATCGCTTCATCCCGACGTGGTGGACGACTTCGCCGGTGCGCTCACCGATCCTCGTCGCGTGGGCCGGCGGACACGCCGCGGATGCGCTGCTCGCAGAGAAAGACGTGATGATCGATCGCGTGCTCGACGCGATGTCGCAAGCGTGGAACATCCCGCGACGCCGCCTCGACGCATTGCTCGCCGGGACGTTCACGCACGACTGGCAAAGCGATCCGTGGAGTCGCGGCGCGTATTCGTACGCGGGCGTCGGCGGATCGCACGCACACGCGGCGCTCGCGAAGCCGGTGAAGAAGACGCTGTTCTTCGCAGGCGAAGCAACGAGCGGCGATCAGACGGGCACAGTCGCGGGTGCCATCGACAGCGGGCTGCGCGCGGCGAAAGAAGTGCTGCGCTAAACGACGGGACGGCGTTCCTGCTCGAGGCGCGGCAGGATGCGCGGGCCGCCGCCGAGAAGGACTTCGATGTCGTGCGGACGCACGGGGTAGCTGAAGTAGTAGCCCTGCACTTCGCGGCATCCCGCTTCGAGCAGGAAATCCAACTGATCGCGACGTTCGACGCCTTCCGCGACGACGCGCAGTCCGAGGCCGTTCGCGAGTTGAATGACCGAGCTCACGATCGCGGCGTCTTCGAATTTGTCGGGGAGATCGGCGACGAAGCTACGATCGATTTTCAGCGCGTCGAGCGGGAAGCGCTTGAGGTACGCGAGCGACGAGTGGCCGGTGCCGAAGTCGTCGATCGCGATCGCGACGCCGAGCTTGCGCAACTGCGTGAGCGTCGACATGGTCAGCTCGACGTCTTCCATCGCCACGGTCTCGGTGATCTCGAGCTCGAGTGAGTCGGGCGGCAACCCCGCCTGTGCGAGTGCGTCCTGAATCGCGGCGAGCAGCAGCGGATCGCGGAACTGTCGCGCGGAGATGTTCACGGCGACGCGGAAGTGCGGGTGGCCGAGGTCCTGGAAGCGTTTGGCTTCGCGGCACGCGCGACGCAGCACCCACTCGCCGATCGGCAGAATGAGTCCGCGTTCTTCGGCGACGCGAATGAAACTCTCGGGAAGGATCATGCCGCGTTGCGGATGTTTCCAACGGAGCAGCGCTTCCATCCCGACAACCTGCATCGTCTCGGTTTCGATCTGCGGCTGATACAGCAGCTCGAACTCGCCCGCTTCCAGCGCGTGATGCAGTCCGTTCTCGACGGCCATGCGCTCGTGCGTCGACAGGCTCAGCTCCCGCGTCGACATCTGATACGTGTTCCGCCCCTCGGACTTCGCGCGGTACATCGCCGTGTCCGCGTTCTTGAGCAGCGTCTCCGCGTCTTCGCCGTCGTCGGGAAAAATCGTGATGCCGATGCTCGTCGTGACGTACAGGCGATGTCCGTTCACTTCGATCGGCTCGGCAATCGTGCGCAGCACTTTCTCCGCGACGAGCGCCGCGTCTTCGCGACGCGTGATTTCCTGCAGCACGATCGTGAACTCGTCGCCGCCGACGCGCGCGACGGTGTCACCTTCGCGCAGCGCTTCTTTCAAACGCTTGGCGACGTCGCGGAGGAGCGCGTCGCCGACGGAGTGGCCGAGGGAGTCGTTCACGATCTTGAAGTGATCGAGATCGAGGAACAGCACCGCCACGAGCGTCGTGCGTCGCTGTGCGAGCGCGACGGCGAGGGAGAGGTGCTCGTTGAACAGGCGGCGATTCGCGAGGCCGGTGAGCGCGTCGTGATACGCCTGATATTCGATCTGCTGCTCGACGCGCTTGCGCTCCGTGATGTCGCGCACGAGTGCGACCACGCCGATGATGTTGCCGTTGGCGTCGCGGTACGGGCGATAGACGGACGACACCCAGCCTTGCCGGTCGTTCTGCGGGACGAAGTAGTGGAGATCGGGCGACGAGACCGTTTCGCCGCGCAGCGCGCGATGCAACATGTCGTCGACGGCCTGCTCGGTCACGTGCGGGAAGAGCTCCGTGGCGACGCGGCCGAGGACTTCGCGCTCGCTCATGCCGGTCAGCTCCTGCATGAAGCGATTCCAGAGCACGTAGCGCAGCTCGCGGTCGTAGACGATGATTCCCTCGCCCGCGTTGTCGATGATGTCGGACGCAAAGCGATTCGCCTCGCTCCGCTTGTGCGCGGCGCGGACGACGAAGATCTGCCTGGCGATGAAAGCGACAGCAGATGCAATCACCGCCACTGCGATGACGAGCTGGACCGGCTCCATGGTGCTCCGCGCAGTCTGGTCAAGGCGGCCTGCGCGCGCAAGGAAAAACTTGTGGCAGGATGACGCCGTGGGAAGTTCCTATTGTGACGTCGCGCCCGGCCATCCATTTCACGGTCCGTATCATGATTCGGAGTACGGATTTCCGATCCGCGAGGACGATCGCCTCTTCGAACGGCTAGTCCTGGAAATCAATCAGGCCGGCCTCTCGTGGCTGACGATTCTCAAGAAACGCGAGGCCTTCACTGACGCCTTCGACAATTTCTCACTGGAGCGAGTATCGCGTTACGACGTTCGCAAACGCGCGAAGCTCATGGAGAACGCGGGCATCATCCGCAATCGACTGAAAGTCGACGCGGCGATCGAAAACGCGAAGCGCATCCTCGCGATCCGTAAAGAGCACGGCTCGTTCGCACAATGGCTCGACAAGCATCATCCGCGCGAGAAAGCGGACTGGGTGAAGCTCTTCAAGAAGACGTTCGTCTTCACGGGCGGCGAGATCACGGGCGAATTTCTGTTGTCGACCGGATATCTGCCCGGTGCGCACATCGAAGAGTGTCCGGTGTACAGAAAAGTGATTCGCGCCGGCGCGCCGTGGTCGCGTGGAGCGGCGAGCTCTTAGCTCGCCGTCAGCGTTCGGGCTGAGAGCCCGCCGCTCCACCACTACAGTCCCATCAATTCGGCGTAGAGCTGATGGAAGTGATGCACCCCGTTTTCACGCTTCGGCGAGAAGCGTCCGGCGTCGTACGTCGATGAGCGCAGGCCGCGCTGCACGGACTCGCAGATGTCGATGTCTTCGATCTGAATTTCGTCGCTGAATTGCACCGTCTCGTCGATCTGTTGCTTCACCGACTCCGGGTCCTTGAAATACCAGTCGAACAGCGTGGCCGTTCGGCCATGTCCGATCGGGACGATGAGATTCGTCGAGTAATTGTCGGGATAGACGTTGAGCATCAGGTTCGGAAAGATCCAGAAATAGCGGACCTGATCTTCGCCGTCCGCGGTGCGGATGCGTTCCGGCCGGCGCGTCGGCGCGAATTGAATCGAATACGACTTCTTCGTCTCGGTGCGGTAATTCGGGTAATCGAGCTCGCGGAACAGACCGGGATGCACGATCGGGATGTGATAGCCCTCGAGGTAATTGTCGACGTAGACCTTCCAGTTGCAGTCGAGCTCCCACACCTTGCGATGCGCGAGCTGGAATCCACTGTGATCGTGCTTCGGCATGTCGGCGAGCAACTCACCTAAAAAGTCGACGAGCGACTCCGCGTTCGGATCGAGATTGACGAACAACAGGCCGTGCCACGTCTCGAGTCGAAACTGCGGCAAGACGCAGTTCGACTTGTCGAAGTTCTGCACGCCGTCGAACTCCGGGGTCACCGCGAGCTTGCCGTCGAGCGAATACGTCCAGCCGTGATAGCCGCACTGCAGCACGGGGCGCTTCCCTTCGCCTTTCGCGATCGGGCCGGCGCGGTGGCGGCAGACGTTCGACATCGCGCGGACGACGCCGTCGTTGCCGCGAACGATGAGCAGCGGCTCGTCGGCGACGGTCGTCGTGAAGAACTGGCCGGTC
>DASVNL010000583.1:0-2060 GCA_036383875.1 Thermoanaerobaculia bacterium | reverse complement strand
CGCATTGTGCGCGTGCTCGCTTCGCGCTATCTGGGATTCGTGAACTACGCGTTCGATCACGAGCGCGGCCGCTTCCGCAATTTCATGTCGTATTCGCGCCAGTGGCGCGACGAAGACGGTTCCGAGGATAGTCACGGTCGCGCATTGTGGGCGCTGGGGACGGTCGTTGGACGCTCTGCGGATCCCGGGCGCCAGAGTCTTGCCCGGTCGCTGTTTCATTCGGCGCTTCCCGCGGTGTCCGAGTTCAGCAGTCCGCGTGCGTGGGCGTTCACGTTGTTGGGAGTCGAACAGTATTTGCATGCGTTCGAAGGCGATCGCGGCGTACAGGAAGCAGGTCGCGCGATCGCCGAACGATTGCACGGACTTTTCCGCCGCACCGATCAACCCGACTGGCCGTGGTGCGAGAGTCGCGTCACGTACTGCAATGCGCGACTTCCGCAGGCGCTCATCGCATCGGGCGCGTGGATCGGCGACGCGGAGATGACCGCGACCGGACTTCGGTCGCTGCAATGGCTGATGACCATCCAACGCACGCCGGACGGATATTTCGCACCGGTCGGAACGAACGGCTTTTTCGATCGCGGCATGGTCGCGGCGTCGTTCGATCAGCAGCCCGTCGAAGCGTGTGGAACGGTCTCGGCCTGCATGCAGGCATTCCGCTACACGGGCGAACATCACTGGGCTGAAAGTGCGCGCCGCGCGTTCACCTGGTTTTTCGGACAGAACCAGTTGCAGGAGCCGCTCTATGACGTACTGACGGGCGGATGTCGCGATGCGTTGCACGTCGATCGCGTCAATCAGAATGAGGGAGCGGAATCGACGCTCTCGTTCCTGATGGCGCTGATGGACATGCGCGCCGATGAGGTGCGCTGGAACGCAATGCAGGTTCCCGTGACGCAGCCGGCCGAGGTTGTCGTGGCCGTGTCGGCGGGCGCGTCTCGATGATCGGGAGCTCGTTCGAGTCTCTCTTTCGCCGCAGTCACAGTAATCCGATCCTCACGGCCGCGGACTGGCCGTATCCCGTGCACACCGTCTTCAATGCCGGCGCGACGCGACTGCAGGACGGCACGACGCTGTTGTTGTGTCGCGTGGAGGATCGTCGCGGGTTGTCGCATCTTTGTGCCGCTCGTTCCGCGGACGGTGTCGGCGGCTGGGTCATTGACCGCCAACCGACGCTCGTCGCCGATCCAGCGAATCACCCCGAGGAATTGTGGGGGATCGAGGACCCGCGCATTACGTTCGTGCCCGAGCTGGGCAAATACGTGATTGCGTATACGGCGTTCGGAAAGGGCGGCCCCGGCGTCTCACTCGCCACGACGGAAGACTTCATCCACTTCGATCGCCTCGGTCTGATCATGCAGCCCGACGATAAAGACGCCGCGCTGCTGCCACGTCGCATCGACGGCATGTTCGCGCTCGTTCATCGTCCCGTCGCGGACACGGGTGCGCACGTATGGATTTCGTATTCGCCGGACCTGCGCAGTTGGGGCAATCATCAGATGATGCTTCCGGCGCGACGCGGCGGCTGGTGGGATGCGAACAAAGTCGGACTCTCGCCACCACTCATTGAGACGCCCGGCGGCTGGCTGATGATCTACCACGGCGTTCGTCACAATGCGGCGGGCAGTCTTTATCGACTCGGCCTCGCATTGTTCGACCTCGAACGTCCGGAGCGATTACTGCTGCGTGGCGATGAATGGATTTTCGGGCCGGAGATGGAATACGAGACGACGGGCGACGTCAATAATGTGACGTTTCCCTGCGGCTATACGATCGGCCCGGACGGCGACACGCTCAATCTTTATTACGGCGCCGCCGACACGTGCATCGCCGTCGCGACGGGCAGCGTGCGCGCGATTCTCGGGTGGCTGGAGCGCCACGGCTTGTTGCAGTGATTACGCGCGCTTCTCGTCCGTCAATGTCGCAAGCGCGGAAACGCTGATGTTCTCGAGCGTGCTCACGAGCGCATTGAGATCCTCGACCTGCTCCAGTCGCGCAATGGCCTGCTTCACGCGCGGATCGGCGATGGCCTTGTAGCTCTTGAAGCGATGGGCCATGAA
>DASVNL010000582.1:0-1543 GCA_036383875.1 Thermoanaerobaculia bacterium | reverse complement strand
CCGAGAGAGTTGAGCGCCTGCTCTTCGAGGACGTACGCCTTCGGGTGCGTTTTGCGGAACGATTCGAGCGTGGCGATCGCGCGGGCGTGACCTTCCTCGCGCACGAGCCGTTGCAGTTGCGACATCGACATCGGCTCGATGCGCGGTGTCGGGCCGGTCGTCAGGTAGTGCTTGAGAAAGTCGAGCGTCTGTTCGATCACGCGCTTCGACTCGATTGTGTCCTGGTCGACATCGAACGCGTGGCGGCCTTCGGGATACGTGAGCAGCGTGACGGGTGCATCGAGTGCGACGGCGCTGGCGACCCAGCGATCGATCGAGTCGTTGAGTGTGAGTGCGTCGAGTCCCGCACGCGCGACGAGCACCGGCGTGACATCGTTTTTCGGCGCGGCTTCCATGAGGCCGTAGTAGAAAACCGCCGCGCGGAAGTCCGCGTGATTCGCGACGAGCGCGGTGCCGAGTCGCGAGTTCGCGGAGCACGCCCACAGCGCGATGCGCTTCGGATCGATCCTCAACTCCGCGGCGTGCTCGCGAACGTAACGCAGAAGCGCCTCGGCTTGCGGCGCGAGGTCAGTGCCGCTTGTCTGATGCGTGATCGCCGCCATGCCGCGCGCGGCGACGAGGCGCGGCCACGATGTGTACTGCCCCCATTCCTTGAGATCGGGACGTCCGACGCCGTTGAGAAAAATCACGACGGGCAACGCGTTCGACGCATTGCGCGGCCGGTAGAGATCGAGTTTGAGGTCGCCGTCGTACGCGATGTTCGTGCGCACGTCGACGCTCTCCATCCCCGGAAGTTTCAGCACCGCGGTGCGTTCGAGTTGCGCCGAAAGCGGAAGTGCGATGAGCAGCAGGAGTGCGAACTTGCGCATGCGCGGATGCTACGCGCCGCGTGTTTCAGCGATGTCGCAGAAGGTCACGAACGGGCAAAAAACGCCTCCAGGCGGTCCGCGACATGCTCGACACGCCACTGCCTCGCGACTTCGCGACCGCGACCGCGCAGGCGTTCGCGCAAGGCTGCATCGCTGAGCAACTCGATCAGACGTTCGCCCATCTCGACCGCGTTCTCTTCCGGCGCGAACAGCGCGAAGTCGCGCGTGTCATCGAACGAGAGATACGACGGAATCGCTGTGACGATGCACGGAATCCCCGAGGCCATCGCTTCCGCGGCGGGTAGGCCGAAGCCTTCTTCGCGATGATTCGGCGCGATCAGCACGTCGCACGAGTGCATGAGCCTCGTCATCTCGGTCGTCGTCAGCGCGACGTGGAACTCCTGCACGGAGTCGAGCGGCTCCTCGCGCGACGGCGCCCACGGCGAGACGCGAATCAGATCGAGCTTCTGATGAAACCAGCGCGCATGCGCGACCGCGCCGTACGCATCCTGAATGCCTTTGAGATCGGCCTGTGCCTGACCGCTGACGAGCACGCGCAGCGGTTCGTGCTCGCGCGGCGTGACGTCGCGATAGAACTCCGCTTCGACGACCTGCCCGATGTACGTGACGTCGTCGTGGAAGCGGCGGCACACGTCGACGAGTGACTTCGCGAC
>DASVNL010000581.1:0-21186 GCA_036383875.1 Thermoanaerobaculia bacterium | reverse complement strand
GGAAGCGAAGTTGAAGCGCCTGAAGTCGTAGAATCGCGACATGGCCTCGATCTTCGGGACGAAGGAAGAGATCCTCGCGCGCATCGCGGGATTCGAGCGGATGAACGCGTGGACGGACGCGAATTCCGAGCAGTTCACGTCCGCTGAAGCATTCGCCATCACCGACGAGTTGTACGACCTCATGACTGCAGAAGCTCGCGCGCACCATGACGACCCACGGCGCGACGGTGCGCGGTTCATGCGAGCAGTCCTTGCGCTTCTCCGATGAATCGCATTCGCACCACGCTGGCCGGCGTTGCGGCAGCACTCGCAGCATCGGAGATCAAATGCATGGTCATCGGCGGCATGGCCAACATCGCGTGGGGCAGTTCACGTGCAACGCGCGATGTCGATTTCACCGTGATGGCAAGCCAGCATGACGCCAGCCACATCATCGAGGCGCTCGGCGCGCAGATCGCCAAGCTTCCCCCTGACCTTGACGATTACCTGCGCGATGGCGTCCTCCCTTTCATTCACGCGTCCGGAGTCCACGTCGACCTGATCCTCAGTCGCCACCCTTACGCCGAACTCGCCATTGCGCGCGCTGTCACCTTCGACGTCGAAGGCACGCCTGTGAGGTTCTGCACGCCGGAGGATCTCGTGTTGCACAAAATCATCTCGGAGCGGGATCGTGATCGGAGCGATGTCGCCGACCTTCTGCGTCGGCGGCGCGACTCGCTCGATCGCGAGTACCTCGATCCACGCGTGCATGAACTCGCGGTGATTCTCGAGCGTCCGGAGCTCGAGGAACGGTATCGCGACGCGCTGGCCTGAATCCTCGGGCCTTGTTCTCGCATCTCTCGCGCGGAACAGGCATTTCGCTCGCTTGTGAAAAGTTTCTCTAGTACATAGAATCGCCGTCCCACGGACCCCTCTGTCGCGGACACGGCGACTGCGACGAAAACCCGAGCAAACTATGCCAGTCGAAAAAATCGAAAGATCGGATTCCATCATCCCGCGCAAGGCCGGCGTCGCACCCGGCGAAGGTCCTGAAAAAGGACTGATCACCCTTCCGGGTGAAAGCGAACGCGAGGTCGAAGACCTCGGCGGAGCCACGTACCTCACGACGAAGCTCGACGCCGTCGTGAACTGGGCGCGTGGCAACTCCCTCTGGCCCCTTCCGTTCGGCACCGCGTGCTGCGCCATCGAGTTCATGTCGATGGTCTCGTCGCACTACGACATCTCCCGCTTCGGCGCGGAGACCGTGCGCTTCTCGCCGCGTCAGGCCGATCTGATGATCGTCGCCGGCACGATCGTCGACAAGATCGCGCCCGTGCTCAAGAAGATCTACGACCAGATGCCCGAGCCGAAGTACGTCATCGCGATGGGCGCCTGCGCGACTTCGGGCGGCTTCTATCGCGCGTACCACGTCGTCCAGGGCATCGACGAGATCATCCCGGTCGACATCTGGGTGCCGGGCTGCCCGCCGACGCCGGACGGTCTGATGTACGCAATCCTCAAGCTGCGCGAGAAGATCCAGCGCGGAGAGATCCGGCGCTGAGCGGCGTCACTGAGCTATGAGCACTCTCACGAAATTCAGCGCCATCCCCTACACCGGACCGGCGCCAACCAATCGCACCCCGTACGTCCCGGCCGAAGCCGCGGCGATGGACGCGCGCGGTCTCGAGATCGCGTCGAAAGTCACCGGGCTCACGCAGGAACCGGGCAACGACCTGCTGACGTTCATCGTCGACAAGAGCCTGATCGTCGGCGTGCTGCAGGCGCTGCATGATCACGCCGACCTGCGCTTCACCCTCCCGCTCGATCTCTTCGGCAACGACTATCCGAAACGCGAGAAGCGCTTCGAAGTCGTTTACCAGCTCTACTCGCTTCAGAACAACGAGCGCGTGCGCCTCAAAGTACGGGTGGCCGAGGGTGAGTCGATCCCGACGAGCGTCGGCGTGTTCGAGGGCTACAACTGGTACGAGCGCGAAGTGTTCGACATGTACGGCGTGACGTTCGACGGACATCCGAACCTGCGCCGCATCCTCACCCACGAAAACTTCCAGGGCCACGCATTGCGCAAGGACTACGATCCCGCGCAGCGCTGGCTGCTCAACGAAGCCGGCATCACCACGCTGATCCCGAAGATCGCGCCGGAATTCGTGCAGGAAGAAGACGACTCCGACTTCGAGCGCGTCGTCCTCAACCTCGGACCTTCGCATCCTGCGATGCACGGCACGCTGCGCGTCGTCGTCACGCTCGACGGTGAAACGATCGTCGGCACGGAGCAGGAGATCGGCTATCTCCACCGCTGCTTCGAGAAGATGTCGGAGACGCACACCTACCAGCAGGTCATCCCGTTCACCGATCGTCTCAACTACTGCTCCGCGGTGATCAACAACGTCGGCTACTGCATGGCCGTCGAGAAGATGCTCGGCATCACCGCGCCGGAACGCGCACAGCACGTGCGCCTCATCCTCTCCGAGTTCTACCGCATCGCCGACCACATCGTCTGCATCGGCACGAACCTCGTCGACCTCGGCGCGCTCACCAACTTCTGGTACCTCTTCCAGCCGCGCGAGGAAATCATCGCGCTGGCCGAATCGTGCAGCGGCGCGCGTCTGCTGCCGAGCTACCTGCGCGTCGGCGGACTTGCCGTCGACGTGCCGAACGACTTCCTCGCGAACGCACAGAAGATCGTGCACTCCCTGCCGAAGTTCGTCGACGAAGTCGAAGCGCTGATCATGAAGAACCGCATCTTCCGCGAGCGCGTGGAAGGTGTCGGCGTGCTCTCGCAGAAAGACGCGATCAACTTCGGCTTCACCGGACCTTGCCTGCGCGCGACGGGCGTGCCGTTCGACGTCCGCAAATCGAATCCGTACCTCGGTTACGAGACCTACGACTGGGACGTGCCGATCGCCGACGGCGGCGACACGTACGCGCGCTTCCTCGTGCGTTTCGAAGAGATGCGCCAGTCGTTGCGCATCCTGCAACAGGCCATCGATCGCGGACTGCCTCCCGGTCCGGTCATGGTCGACAATCCGTATGTGGCTTTGCCGCCGAAGGCCAAGGTCTACAACGAGATGGAATCGCTCATCTATCACTTCAAGCTGATCATGCACGGCATTCAGCCGCCGGTCGGCGAGACCTACTTCCAGGTCGAAGGCGGCAACGGCGAAGTCGGTTTCTATCTCGTCTCCGACGGCACGAAGAATCCGTATCGCGTCCGTGCACGTCCGCCCTGCTTCCCAATCTTCGAGGCCTACGGAAAGATGATCACCGGCCAGACGATTCCGGACGCAATCGCCGCACTTGGATCGCTGAACATCATTGCTGGAGAACTGGACCGCTAGATGGCAACCACACGAGTTTCCCCCGGAGTCATCCGGGTCGAGCGCGAATCGATGACTCTGAGCGAGCGCTTGTATTTGCCCCAGGTCATCGGCGGCATGCTGCGCACGATCAAGCATCTCGCGCGCAATCTGTTCAACATCAAGGGACTGCCGACGATCCAGTATCCCGAAGTGAAGCGCGTCTACTCCGAGCGTTTCCGCGGACGGCACATCCTCACCTCGCGTGAAGACGGCACGACGCGCTGCGTCGCGTGCTACATGTGCTCGACGGCGTGTCCCGCCGAATGCATCACCATCGAGGCGGGCGAAGACCAGCGCACGCGCGAGAAGTTCCCGGTGCGCTACGACATCGACCTGCTGCGCTGCGTGTTCTGCGGCTACTGCGTCGATGCGTGCCCCGAGGATGCGATTTACATGACGCGGGACTACGAGATGGCGATCGACACGCGCGCACGCGCCGTGGTCGGACTGCGCGACCTCGTCGTGCCGCCGAACTTCCCCGTCGGCCCGATGGGCTGGCGTCCGTACTACGGCGAGATGGACAAGCGCGGCACCGCGGGCGGCACCGGAATCGGCCAGCCGTTGCGCGAGGCGCCGTACGAAGACGTCGCGCCCCCCAATCCGGATGTCTATCGCGGAGCGTAACGCTCTCGACAACAACGACCGCGCATCGCGCGGTCGTTTTGTTTGGGCGCGCTATGATTGCGCGGGTCCTTCATGAAAGCACTCGATACCACGATCGAAGAAGTTCTTCGAAAGGCGATCCAGTCCGAAGTCGAGACGCGGATCTACTACCAGAAGCTCGCTGAGCGCGCGTCATCGCCCGACGTGCGCCAGCGCTTGCTGCAGCTCGCGGATCTCGAGCTCGTGCATCGCGCGAAGCTCGAGCGGAAGTATCGCGACATGATCGGCACGAACCCGCCGGCCCCCGAGTCGGTCGACGTCGAGCTGGCGCCGGACATCGTGAATCTCGATCTGAGCCGCGCGCTGAAGTACGCGCTGGAGCGCGAGCGCGATTCGGAGAGCTACTTCCGCTTCATGTCCGAGCGCGTGCCCGGCACGACCGAGCTCGGCAGGTTGTTCATGGAGCTGGCCGAGATCGAGTGGAAGCACAAAACGGACTTGCAGGCCGAGTACGACGCCTCCGCGCCCCCCGACCGCTTCCTGCTCGACATGTAGAAACATGCCCCAATAAACATCCGGCCGGATGACGCCACGCGCGTCACCCGGCCGGTTGCTCTCTCTCATACAACACGCTGCCGGTTCTCGATGCGGGAGCGCTGTATTGAGTCTGCAGTTTAGGCAGCTCTGCTCATTCGACCGGTGTAGCCCCATCAAAAATCGGTGATTTCGACTGGCACAGCTCGCAAGAACGTGAACGTGTCGTCGGCCGATCGTCAATCAACCGCAAAAGCTCCAAAAATCAGAGAGAATGCGCCCGTGATCTACCTCGACAACAACGCCACGACGCGCGTGCCGGATGAAGTGCTTTCCGCGATGACCCCGTACTACCGCGACTTCTACGGCAACGCCCACGCCATCCACACCCTCGGCCGCCGCGCACATGACGCGGTCGAAGCCGCGCGTGAAGAGATCGCGCAACTCGTCGGCGCCGACACGGGAGAGGTCATCTTCACGAGCTGCGGCACCGAGGGCAACGCGATGGTGATTCGCGGCCTCATCGATCAGAGCCCGGCGCGACGCAAGATCGTCACGACGTCCGTCGAACATCCCTCCGTCCTCTCGCTCCTTCGCGCGATCCCCAACATCGAGCTCGCCATCGTCCCCGTGAACGAAGACGGAGCCATCGACCTCGATGCAATGCGCGACGCGATCGATGACCAGACCCTTCTCGTCACCGTCATGCTCGCGCAAAACGAAACTGGCGTCCTGCATCCTGTCGGACAGATCGCGGAGCTCGCGCACGCGCGCGGCGCGATGATCCACGTTGACGCCGTACAGGCCGCGGGCAAAGTCTCGTTGTCGACGAGCGGACTCGACTTCGTCACCATCTCCGGCCACAAGTTCCACGCGCCGAAAGGCGTCGGCGCACTGACCATCCGTCGCGGCCTCAAGCTCCAGCCGCTCTGGCTCGGCGGTGGTCAGGAGCTCGGCATGCGTTCCGGCACCGAGCCTGTGCCGTCGATCGCGGGACTCGCGGCGGCGTCGCGCATGGCGCGCGAAGCACTCGCGAACTACGACAGCGTCCGCGGTCTGCGCGATCGTCTCGAGCAGGGCATCCTTGCTCGCGTCGAAGAGACTTCGGTCAATGGTGCGTCGCAGCAGCGACTCGGCAACACCGCCAACATCGCGTTTCACGATGCGTACGCCGACGAAGTCGTGCGCGCGCTCGATGCCGAGGGCGTTTGTGTTTCGGCGGGTGCGGCTTGCAACTCCGGACTGGTCGAGCCGAGCAGCACGATGAAGGCGATGGGCCGGTCGTTGCGCATCGCGATGGGCGCGGTGCGGTTCTCACTGTCGCGCTACACGACGCAGGACGAAGTCGACCGCGCGATCGACATCGTCGCGAACGTCGTGCCGAACGTCCGCGCGGCTATTGCGCAGTAACGCGCGTCCAGCACCACTCCTGCCCTTTCCCGTCATCGCCTTCGATGCGCGCGCAGAGTTGCGCGTCGCGTTTGAAGTAGAGGATGTGCTTCGGGAAGTCGTGCTCGGGATTCGAGAACTTCACGCGATTCGCGGAGAGCTCCGTGAGCTTGAACTCGAGTGCGGGACGTCCGCCGGGCTGCGTGAAGTAGCTGATCCCGCCTTCCTTCGTCACGGCGATGCGGAAGAATTCGAACGACGCGCGACCCTTCACGATCGTGCGATTCATGCCGGTCATCAGGTTCGCCTGCGGCGCGAGCCACACCTCGTCGATGCCGTCGCCGGACCAGTGACCGGCCATGAACGAGAGATCGTCGATCTTCGCGTCGGCGGCAAAGATCGGCAGTGTGAAGAGAAGCGCAAGAAGCAGTCGTCGCATGCACCACAGCTTACGCAGGCGCAGCGGCGGGGTCTTGAAGAAATTGGACACCGAGGCCGGGTGGCAGTTCCAGCCAGCGCGAGGGAGAGAGTCGCGCGATCGTGCGGAATTCATTCGCCATGTGCGCCTGATCTGCGAAGCCCGCGCGAAACGCGACGTCGGCGGCGAGCTCTCCTTCGCGCAGCCACGCCGCGGCGCGGCCAAGTCGCGTCACGCGGGCGAGCGTCTTCGGCGTCAGGCCGAGTGTGCGATCGAACGCGCGCGACAACGTGCGCACCGAGACGCCGCACGCCGACGCGAGGCGCGTCATCGAGAGTCGTCCGCCGCTGCGACGAATGAGCGACGCCGCGGCGGACGCCAACGGATCGCGCTCGTGCGTACCGAACGCGCGCAGGATCGTCGTCACGCGTTGCGCATCGTCCGACTCCGCGAGTTGCTCCGAGAGATCGAGGCGGCGAAGGTGCGCGCGCAGATCGAGCATCTGATCGCGCAGCAACCGCGGTGGACAGCCGAGCACGTGCGACACCGCCGCATCGCGCAGCGTCACGCCGACGAACTCGATGCGTCCTGTCGAGGCGATCGACACCGCGCGCCGCGTCTCGGCTGCCAGCATCGCGCCCGGTTGCGCGATGCCGTCCTGCAGCACGGGATCGCCGAGGTTGAAGATCAGCTCGAAGCGGCCATCCGGGAGAATCGTTTCGGGCGCGCCGCGATCGCCGCGTGCGATCCAGATGCGCTCCACAGGCGACGACGCAGGCGTCCGAAACTCTCGATACTCCAACGCAACCGCCTTAGAGCACGATCGTGTAGCCGAGCGTTTTCAGGTCGGGCATGCGATCGAGGTACACGTGGCCGTCGGTGTGATCGATCTCGTGTTGAAAGATGCGCGCCGTGAAGTCTTCGACTTCGAGCTCGAGCGGATCGCCGTCGTGGTCGTAGCCTTTGAGTTTGATCCGTTTGAACCGGGGCGTTTCGCCGCCGAGGAACGGGACGCTGAGGCAGCCTTCCCAGTCTGTGATCTTGTCCGTGCCGATCGGCTCGTACGTCGCGTTGAAGATCGCGCCGACGCCGACCGACTTCACGCCGCGACGTTTGGCGACGCGCTCCTGCACTTCGAACACGAACACGCGCAGCGGCAGATGCACTTGCGGCCCGGCGAGGCCGACGCCTTCGTACGCGTGCATCGTCTCGACCATGTCGTCGATCAGCGTCTTGAACTTCCCGGCCTTGATGTCCTTCAACTCGACGTCGGACGCCTTCTCGCGGAGGACAGGGTGGCCGAGTCTCGATACTTTCAAAATTGACATGCGCGGAGTTTATCGAACAGTCGTATTCGTATTCATCCGGAATGCGATGAGCAGCGCGATGGCCATGAACACGCCACCGCCGTAGAAGCCGCCCGCTGCGCCGGCGAAGTCGTACAGCACGCCCGCGACGAGCGGTCCGAGAAAGCGTGCGAGCGATCCGGCGGACGTTGCGAGTCCGAGGATGCTGCCGCGTTCACTCTCGGGCGACTCGCGCGAGACGAGCGAAGTCAGCGCGGGATAGCAGAGCCCTTGTCCGATCGCGATGAAGAACGCGACGACGTACAGCAGCGGCAACTGCCAGATCGACGGGATCAGGAAGAAGCCGATCATGAAACACGCCGCGCCGATGATGATCACGCGACGCTCGCCGAGTCTCTTCACGAGACGCCCGATCAATCCGCCCTGAATGCCGGCGACGATCACGCCCATGAAGAGAAACAGGTACGCCATGTCGAGCTGGCGGAAGTGAAAGCGATCGCGCCCGTGCAGCGTGACGTTGATCTCCATCCCCGACACGGCGAGCAGCGTGAGAAACAATCCGGCGAGCAGTGCGCCGAGGATGCGCGTCGAGAAGACGTAGCGCCACAGTCGGACGTCGAACTGCGGCGGCACTCCCGAGCGCGGCACGATCATCGGCGATTTCGATTCGGCGAGTACCGCGAGAGCGACGAGAAACGCCGTGAATGACAAGCCCGCGGCGACGAGTCCGGGCAGGAGATTGCCGTGCAGTCCGTGCTTCGTTCCGACCGCGGCGAGGATTCCGCTCAGCGGTGGACCGAGAATGAATCCGAGTCCGAACGCCGCGCCGATGAGCCCCATCCCCTTCGCGCGATTCTCCGGCGACGTCGAATCCGCGATGTACGCCTGCGCGGTGCCGATGTTCGCGCCGCCGATGCCGGCGATCACGCGCGACATGAAGAGCAACGCGAGGCTGCGCGAAAACGCGAAGAGCAGATAGCCGGTGATGCTCGCGGTGAGACTGACCAGCAGCACGGGCCGCCGTCCGACGCGATCGGAGATGCGTCCCCAGATCGGCGCGAAGAAGAACTGCATGATCGAGTAGACGCCGACCACCGCGCCGACCGCCATCCCGCTCGCTCCGTATTCACGCGCGTAAAACGACAGAAACGGGATGACCATCCCGAATCCGATCAGGTCGATGAAGACGGTGAGGAAGAGAACGAGCAGGGAGGCGCGGCGCATTGGCTTCTCAAACTCTATCCTGACCAGAGGGAAGGATCTCCGGTGCCACAGCCATTCGCCTGATTCAGGCTTGTCGCTGTGGGACCGGAGATCCTTCCCTTTTGGTCAGGATTCATTCAGTGAACCACGTGCCACTGCGTCTGCCGTCCAGCCAGATAGATCACGCGCTTGCCGTCGAACACCGCCGACTGTTCGAGCTTGATCTGGACGAGCTGGCCGTTCCACTCCGGCACCGCGACTTTCACGTTTCCTTCGATGGCGTACGCGGTGTTCGGCGAAAGCTTCCAGTCGCCCGTGACGGGCGTGCCGTTCTGGTTGTCCCACATGCCGACGGTCGGGCCGGCGGCGTGTCCGAAGAATCCGAGCGGATGCGTGTACGTCGACGACTGGATATTTTCCTTCTGCGATGCAGCGCGCGTCGCCGCGAGGATCTCGTTGCCGGTCCGACCGGTCACGAAGTTGCTCGTCAGCAGGTCCTGCCAGCGATTGCCTGTCGCGAGCGCCTTCTTCAAACCTTCGGGGACGTCCGTTTCGCCGAGGCGGAGGACGTAGCCCATTTCCTGCGTGTCGGTGTTGAGGCGGAGATACGTGATGCCCACGTCCGTGTGCAGCACGTCGCCGCGCTGAATGACCGTCTCGGTGCCGCAGAACGGCTGCGACGCCTCGCACGCCTGACCCTGGCGCTGCAGGTTCACGTCGGGCATGAACCAGATCGGCAGGCCGAGCTGCGCGTAGCGCTGGCGGATGTACCAGGCCACGTCGTCGGTCGTCGTCACGCCGGGCGTGATCACTTTTTCGGAGAACGCTTCCTCGACGACCGCACGCGCGATCGCGACGATGCTCGGATACGACTGCAGCTCGAGCGCGCTCCGCGTTTCGAGCCAGCGCACGACGAGCTTTTCGGACGTGACGACACGCGACTTCAGCTCGGGCGTCAGTACTTCCATCAGGCGTTCGTGCATTCCGTGGGAGAGGCCATCCGCAAATGCCCAGTGACGGCTCGTGTCGATGGCGATCGTCTTCGGATTGCGATCGCGGATCACTTCGCCGAGGCGCTTCCATTGGGCGTCGAGATCTCCGCCTTCCCAGGCGGCGTCGTAGTAGCCGGGCATCGGATAACGATTCACCGTCAGACGTTCGACGCCTTTCTCCGCGCCGCGATCGAAGAACACGAGCATCGTCGTGCGTCGCGCGGCGAACGTCGGTTCGGGCACGAGCGTGAGATAGACCGGATCCTCCGCGTATTCGCGATTGATCACGACCCACATGTCGATCCCCGTCTCGCGCATCAGCGACGGGAGGAGTGTTTCGAGCCGGTCTTTGAGAATCGCGTTCACGGCGTCGGGACGCTGCCGTTCCGGCAGCACGTTCGGCATCGACGCGACCACGCGTCCCTGATCCTGCGCCAATGCGGCCGACGCGGCGGCAACCAACACTCCAATCAACAGCACACGCTTCATTGCCTCTCCTTCCACTTCGCGAGCAGTTCTTTTTCCCGTTCGCGCGCGAGGCCGGCGCGCAGTGCTGCCTGCCGGTTCGCGTCGCGTGTGAGATGCCATGCAATCGTCGCGTCGACCGTGTCGGCGAGCGGACGATACGTGAGACCGTGCTCGATCGCACCTTTCGGATCGAACGGACGCGTCGACCAGACCGGCAGTCGCGCCGAGTGTTCCTTCAGAAACTCCGCGCTGACCCACGTGAACTTCGCGGTCGAGTGCGTCGCGACGCGGATGCCTTCGAGCAACTCGCCCATCGTCAGTTTCGACACCGCGTCGAACGTTCCGAGCGTCCGCGTCTCCGCGAGCCGGATCATCCACTCCGCGAGGTCGCGCACGTCGATGAACGCGGCGACGCCGCTCGGCGATCCGGGCGCGAGCACTTCACCGCTGCCGGCGATACGCACGGGCCAGTACGTGAATCGATCCGTCTTGTCGCCCGGCCCACCGATCGCGCCGGCGCGCACGACGGTCGCGCGTTCCTGAAACGCCTCGATGACCGCCTCCTCCGCCTCGCCGATCTCATCGGAGAGGAAGATGTACTGCTTCGCGGATGCGACGTGCGGCGCGACGTTGGTCACCCACTTCGGCTGACTCGCCGCCGCGTTGTCGATCACGACATCGAACTTGCGATCCTTCAGCAGCGCGTAGTCGCCGTTGCGGCTGCCATCGAGATACGCGGCCTGTTTCGGGATGTCCGGGTCGCGCTGCCCGCGATTGAAGACCGTGACGCTGTGGCCGCGGCTCAACGCATAGCGCGCCTGATACGCGCCGACGGGACCGAGTCCGTCGAGGATCAGAATCGAGAGTTTCTTCTTCGGCGCGGCGAGAACGCCGGTCGTCGCGAAGAGGGTGACTACGATGAGGAAGATGCGCCGGGAAAGGGAGGACATGTTTGGGCGATTGTAGTGCGTGCGAATGCTAAGCTCCGCGCCTCGTGAAACTGATTCTGTTCGACATCGACGGCACTCTCATTTCGGACCAGGGCGCCTCTCGTGAGGCGTTCGCCTTCGCCTTGCGCGAGGTGTACGGCTACAACGGCAATCTGGCCCGCTACGATTTCTCCGGCCGCACCGATCCTCAAATCACCCACATGGTCCTCGGCGACGCCGGCTACGCGCCGTCCGCAATCGATGCCGAGCTTCCGCTGCTCTGGAAGACCTACCTAGCCGGCCTCGCACGCAACGCGACCGCCGAACGCGTCCGCGTCCTGCCCGGCATCCGCGAGCTCGTCCCGAAACTCGCCGCGCACGAAGACGTCGTGCTCGCACTGCTGACAGGCAACATCGAGCCGGGCGCGCGACTCAAACTCGGCGCGCCGGAGCTCAATGATTACTTCCCGTTCGGCGCCTTCGGCAGCGACTCCGCCGATCGCACGAAACTCCCGCCGATCGCCGTCGAGCGCGCGTCCACGCACATGGGCCGCCGCTTCGAAGGCCGCGACGTCGTCATCATCGGCGACTCGATCTACGACGTCCGCTGCGGCGTCCCCTACGACGCGACGACCATCGCCGTCGCGTCAGGCAAGACATCCGCGGATGTGCTGCGCGCGGAGAACCCGTCGTACCTCTTCGACACGGTCGAAGACCACGACGCGGTCATGGCCGCGATCTTCAGCTGATTCAGATCATCGGAACGTCGCCGCGACTCGTGCTCCAGACGGCGATCACTTCGATGCGTCGCGCTGTAATGTTGACGCGGTAGTAGACGTAGTGCTGCGTCATCGCAAGCAGCACGCGCCGGATCCCGTGCAAGTCGACGTCATCGGCGACAGCGCCTGCTTCTGGATAGCTGGCAATCAGACGGAACGCGCGCCGCAGCTCATCACGAAAGAGTCGCGGCGCTTTCGTTCGATTTGCCTTCCACCAGCGTGCTTCATCGCGAATCTGCCGCGCGGCGAGAACCGTAGGCACGACGCGCAACGTCACGATCAGTTCGTCTCGTCGAGCTCCGCGAGCAGCTCGTCGCCATCGACGACTTCGCCCCGATCGGCCTGCGCGATCGACTCGAGAAGCATCCGCTTCTCTTCCGGAGTCACATGAAACGTCTCTCGCTCATCGTGACCGACAATCGTGACCGTTTCCCCCTCGGAGAACGGCTCGCCTTCGACCACGATCTGGCCATGGAGCACGGTGCCGGTGACGATCTTCACGTCTCGATTGTACCGGCCTAGTCCCGGCGGTGGCGCTTCTTCTCCGGGATCTCCACTTTTCCCGCGACGCGCACGTAGTCGATGCTGCCGCCGCTCTTGTGGTTGACGGTGAAGTTGCCGCCGACGTCGGCGACGGTGATGGAGCCGGAGCTGTCGTAGTCGACGAGGACGTCGGCCTTGATCTCGTGCGCGCTGATCGAGCCCGAATCGTCTTCGCGAATGTGCAGCGAGGCCACACGCGCGACGCTGATCGCACCGCTGTCGTCTTCGATCTCGACTTTGCCTGTCACGTTACGGACCGTAATCTCACCCGAGTCGTCTTCGATCAGTACGTTGCCAGTGACCGTGTCGACTTCGATCGCACCGGAGTCGTCGTTGATCGTCAGATTGCCGCGCATGTTCCGCGCTTCGATCGAGCCGGAGTCGTCGTCGATGGTGGTGGCGCCGAGGTTGGAGACCTTGATCCAGCCGCTATCGTCGTCGATGACGACCGGCATGCCATTCGGAACGGTCACCGCGAAATCGAGACGGGCGGAGAAAAAGCCGAGGAAGACGTTCTTCTCGGGGATGGCGACGTCGATGTGCAGATCGCTGCCGCTCTTGCGCATCGTGAGCGTCATGCGATTGAGGAAGTCCTCGTCGCTCGTGCAGGCCGTGCCTGCGACGCCGATGTGCGTCGCGCCGGGCGTGCCGTCCACCTTCAGCGATCCCGACTCCGCGTGAATGATCACGCGCGACACCCCGGCTGCGGGCGTTGATCCGCGTCGCGGCGCGGTGTACTTGCAGTCGTCATCGTCGAAGAGCCCGCCGGCAAACGCTGGTCCGGCCGAGAGAAGGGCGGCCGCCGCCGCAATCGCTGCAAATCTCATCCGAGTCTCCTTCATCGTTCAGTGTACGCAGCGCACCGGCGCGGGTTTCACGCAGCGTCGCGTGGTACTTTTTCCGCACGATGAAGACGCTCGCCGCAGTCCTTCTCGGCCTCGCCGTGTCCCTGTCCGCATTCGCGCAGGCGCCGGGCGGACTCACGCGCGAGCAGCTCGACGTCACCGTCGACGAGACCCTGACCCTCATCGAGAAAAACTTCATGAAGACCCTGACGCGCGAGGAGATCGTCGCGCGCGCGCTCAACCTCTTGCTGCAGGATCTCGATCCCTACTCGCGCTACCTGAATCCCATCGAGCGCGCCGACTTCGAAGCCGGCACCAAGGCGCAGTTCGCGGGCGTCGGCGTGATCTTCGAGCTCGACGCGGAGTCGAAGCTCCCTCGCGTACGCAGCCTCATGCTCGACTCCGCCGCGCGCGACGCAGGCGTGCAGCGCGGCGATCTCGTCATCAGCGTCGACGGCCACGCGCTCGAAGGCTGGCCGATGGATCAGATCATCGGCGTCGTGCGCGGCGAGCCCGGCGCGATCGCGCGATTCTCCGTGCGACGTGCAGGCGTCGCGGAGCCGCTCGCCTTCAACATCAAACGTCGCATCGTGCTCACCCCCAGTGTCCGCGGCGTCCGTCGCGACTGCCTCGGCCGCCCGAACTATCTCCTCGACGACAAGAACGGTATCGGCTACATCCGCGTCAGCCGCCTCGCGGCCGACACCGTCGGCGAAGTCGATCGCGCCGTCGCCGGATTGCAGAAGCGCGGATTGAGAGCGCTGATCCTCGACCTGCGCGATTGCACCGGCGGCTTGATGCGCTCGGCGGTCGACACCGCAGACCTCTTCATCGACAGCGGCAAATTGCTGACGATCGTCGATCGGCAGGAAACCGAGATGTTCGAGGCCGCGCCGGGCAAGTACACGAACTTCCCGATGATCGTGCTGATCAACGCGGGCACCGTGTCATCTGGTGAGATTCTCGCGGGCGCGCTCAAAGACAGCGGACGCGCGACGTTCATCGGACAGCGCACATTCGGCAAGGGCCGCGTCCAGGTGCTCTTCCCCCTCGGCGAAAACCTCGGCGCCGTCGTGCTCAGCACCGGGACGTTCCAACGTCCGTCCGGTAAGACCATCGATCGCCATGACGTCGCGGAAGGCTCCGCCGACGTCGGCATCGCGCCGGATGACGGCTACGAGATCTTCGTCGCCGACGATGAATACCGGGCGTGGCTCGAGCTCACCGATGCACTCGACAGCCCGATGGTGCTCGGCGCGGAAGACGTCCCGCAAAACAGCAACGATCGCGTGCTTCACGTCGCGGTCGAGACGCTCGTGAAAAAGCTCGCGCTCCCGTAAAAAGTCTTTCCGTTTTTGAAACGTTTTGCGGTCTCGCTTCACTACCGCGGTGAAGGAGATTCGCATGGCCCTCATCACCAAACAGGCGGCGCCGAAACTCGCCGGCCTCGAGCTCAACTCCCTGCTCGCCGCGGGTGTTCTCCCTGCCGAGCGATTCGAACAGGCGCGTATGTCCGCGACTGCGACGTCGATTCACGATCTCAACGGTGAAGTGCTGTTCTATCGCATCCCGATCGTGCGCGGCCGCGTGAGCGATTCGTTCGCGGACGTCGCGGCGTATCCGGTGTTCGGCGGCGTGCTGCTGCGCGTCGGCCAGGGACTGACCTGGGACGAGAAGGCGCTCGTCAAGCTCGCCGAAGCGGCTGCGCGCAAGAAGCAGCGCAGCTTCAAGTACGACCGCGCGCGCTTCGTCGCGTTCAGCTATCCGAAGATCGCGATTCAGTTCCTCGCAGGCGAGGAAGAAGTCGCGATGATCGAGCTCGGAAGCTGGGCGCTCGTGCCGCCCGCGCGACAACGCAAAGAGAACGAGCCGCCCTCCGACTTCGATCGCTGGTCGCTGATCGAGGAGTATCCGCCGATGCGTCCACGCGAAAGCGAGAAGGTGCTCGGCGAGCGGCTGCGCCAGTGGGGCGAGGTTGTGCCCGAGGCGTACGATGCGCGCATCCTTGACTCGGCGAGGTACCTGCGCACGTTCGACGCGATGATCGCGATTCGCAACGACACGCGCACGATCGCGTACGGCACGAAGGCCGGCGATCACGTGCCGTGCTTCCAGTTGCGCGGTCAAATCACGAGCGTCTGGTGCGTCGCGGCGAGCGTCGAGATGATCCTCGACTTCTACCGCTACAACTATGACCAGATCCGAATCGCCGCCGACCTCGGCCTCGGCACCGTCGCCAGTCCCAACGGACTCCCCTACACCAGCGACGCGCTGGTCGTGACCGTGCTCGAAGCGCTGACCTCGAATGCGCTCGACGCGAGCATGAACACCGCGCCGTCGTGGGCCGAGTTCCGCAGCGAGATCCGCGACAACCGCCCGGTCATCAGTTTCGTGCCCGGACACTCGCGCGCCGTCGCGGGCTACACCGCGTCGCGCACGTTCGTGTGGAACGGCTTCCGCGGCCTGCTCGTGTACGACCCGTGGCCGCCGACGAGCGGCGTGATCACGCAGTGGGAAAACTTCGACGCGACGACGTACCGCCGCACGTTCACGGCGCACGTGAATCTCGCGTAGCATCGCCCTCGATGTTCAAAGACGCGCGCGCGGCAGCGGATCGCCTTCTCCCGTCGGTGAACGCAGACGGCGAGACCGGCGATCCGCTGCCGATCGTCAACGGCGGATGGTTCGTGCCCGTGTTGCGCAACGCGCGGCTCACCGGCTTCTTTCAGTTCGACGAAGCGCTCACGTTTCTTCGCTTCAGCGCCTTCCCGAGTCCGATCGATCCGCGACTCTGGCTCGACGCCGATGCGATTCGCGACCGCGCGCTGCGCGCGTATCCGAATGAAAGCGCGGACGGCCCGCCGTTCCTCACATGGGACGGCAACGTCACGCGACTCGTGTGGGCGGTGCCGGTCACGGGCGGCACGATCTACGTCGCCGGTGACTACGCGTATCGCGCGTAGTCAGACCGGCTTCGCCTCGAGCACAGCCAGCACGAGGATCAACCGCTTCTTCGCGAGAAACTCATAGAGGATGCGCAACGGCGGCAGCTTTTCATTCACGCCGGCCAGCGCAGTCACGTCGATCGAGCGGACACCGTACGCATTCGGCACCGTCAGCGATTCGTCGGCGGGGATGCGCGTCGCGAGATCGCGAAGCGTCGCGGCTGTGTCGCCGGGCAGACGCAGCATGTCGATCGTGCGATGAAACTGCGGACTGACTTCGACCGACCACGGACGCAGCCGCACGGGGCACAACCACCCGCAGTGTTTCGCGATCATCACCGCCATCCGGCGGGCGCGCTCACTTCGTCCGCGTGTCCTCATCATCGCGAGGAGTAGTGATTCGGAGCGGCCGCGCGTTACAAACGTTTACGCCGCGACGCAGCGATTGCGACCGCTGCGCTTCGCCTCGTACAGCGCTTCGTCCGCGTGGCCGACGGTCTGCTCCCACGTGACGTCGCCGGGGAACGACGCCACGCCGATCGAGCAGGTGCGGCTGAGCACCGTGCCGTCGGGCAGCGTGAACGGATGCGTCGCGATCGCCACGCGTAGTTTCTCCGCGAGATCGCCGGCCTCGCGACGACTCACGAATCGCGCGACGACGAGGAACTCCTCGCCGCCCCAGCGCACGATGTAGTCGGACGCGCGGAACACCGAGCGCAACACTTGCGCGGTCTGCACGAGCACGGCGTCGCCCGCGGCGTGTCCGTATGTGTCGTTCACGCTCTTGAAGTGATCGAGGTCGACGAGCAGAACGATCAGATCGTCGCCGCGACGGATGACCATCTCGATGTCGTTGCCAATGGCTTGCTCGAGAAAGCGACGATTGCGCAGTCCCGTGAGCGGATCGGTGAGGCTCGCCTCTTCGATGCGCACGTACGCGACTTCGAGCTCCTTCGTCCGCTCGCGCACGAGCCGCTCCAGCTCATCACGACGCGCCTCGAGCTGACGCACGCGCAGCCGGTAGATCGCGTACGCGAGCAACACAAGCGCCGCGATGCACAACGTGCGAAACCACCACGTCTCGTAAAACGCGGGCAGCACGTCGACACGTAGTCGCAACTCGCGCGGACTCCATACGCCCGCGCGATTCGTCCCCTGCACGTGGAGCGTGTACGCACCCGGGTGGAGGTTCGTGTACGTGAGCGAGCGTCGCGCGGCGTCCGCGGTGATCCAGTTCCGATCGTAACCTTCGAGCCGGTAGCGATAGACGTTGCGCTCCGGCGACGTGAAATCGAGCGCGGCGAAGTCGAGACGGAATCCGCGATCGCCGGCCGCGAGCTCGAGCTCGCGCGGCATGGCGCGCTCGCGACCGTCGACGCGGAGCGATGTCGCGACGATCGGCGGCGCGTACGTCCACGGTCGCAACTCGCGCGGCTGCACGACGAGCAGTCCCTGCGGCGAGCCGAAGAGCAGCGAGCCATCGCGCATCTTCGAACGGCTGGCGATGAAGAACGTCGGGAACTCGCAACCATCGGCCGCGGTGAGCTCGCGCGACGCCCACGTCTCGGGATTCACGCGCAGCCGCGCGCCGATCCAGAGCTGTCCCTGATCGTCTTCGATCAGCGACTCCGCCGGCGTCGCGGGACGTTTGATGCGATCGGCGACGCGTACGAAGCGCGCGGTCTTGCCATCCCACGATTCGAGCAGACACGCGCCGCCGTTCGTGCCGATCCACATCCGTCCGCGCGAGTCGCACAGAAGGTCCGGCACCCAGTTGTTCGGCAATCCGGAGGTGATGCGCGTGGCCGTACCGCGCGCCGTGTCGAACACATTCAGCCCCGCGTCCGTGCCAACCCAAAGCCGCCCGCTCCGATCGAACGCGAGCGACTCGACCGCGTGTCCCGAAAGGGTCGCAGGATTCGCGCGATCGTGGCGATAGACCGTGACGCCGCGCTCGTCGATGCGCGCCATGCCTTCCGCCGCGCCGATCCACGCTTCGCCGTTCGCGCCAAACACAATCGCGCGAATCGCACCACCCGGCAAGCCATCCGACTTCGTCAACGTCGTCGTCACGCCGTCGCGGATGCGATGCAGATCGCCATTGAGCATCGCCACCCACTTCGTCCCATCCACCCCCTCGGCAAGACACGTCACCGCCGTCCCCGGAAAGAGCGTGCGCACACGTTGAAAGTTCGCGTCCAGCACGTCGACGCCGTTGCCGTTCGTGCCGACCCAGATCGTGCCGTCGCGCATCTGCATCGCGCGCACCGCACTCGGATTGCTGAGGCCACGCGGCTGCGTCGGGCTGTAGCGGATCGCGTGAAACGCACGCGCCGACGGATCGTGCCGCGCGATCCCCTGCCCCCACGTGCCGACCCACATCACGCCGGATCGATCGCGCAGCAGTGCGCCGATGCGATCGCCGGGGATGGTGCTCGGGAGCGTTGCGTCGGTGCCGAGGTGCTCGCGGAGGGCGAGCGTGTCCATGTCGAGGATGTCGATGCCGGCGCCGAACGTCGCGATCCACATCTCGCGCGCGTTGGCCTGCGCGAAACCGTAAATCCAGAAGTGACTCAGTCCGTCGAGACGGCGAACGTCATTCGTGCGCGGATCGAACAGCCACGCACCGGTCTCGGTCGTGCCGATCCAGATGCGGCCGCGCTCATCCTCGTACAGCTTCGACACGAACTCCCCTGCGAGCGCGGGGATGACAGGATCGAAGCGACCATCGCGAAAGCGCTGTAGTCCCGCGCGCGATCCAACCCACAGCGTTCCGTTGGAATCGACGAGGAGTCCGCGCGCGCGATCGTCAGCGAGACTCGACGGATCGTTCGGATCGTGCCGGAAGTGCTCGATGCGATTCGTTTTCGGATCGAGCCGGTCGAGCCCTTCCTGCGTCGCGATCCAGATGTTCCCCGCGCGATCCTCCGCGAGCCCTTCGACGCGCGTGTGCGCGAGCCCGTCGCGAACCTGCGTGAACTGCTCCGTCGCCGGGTCGTAGCGAATCACACCGCCCGAAAACGTCCCAGCCCACACGCGCCCGTCGCGCGCCGCGAGCAGATTGCGCACGTAACTCGCGCCGGGCGCGGGCGGATACCGCCGGAAGTGCTGCCCGTCGAACCGCACGAGCCCCGACTGCGTCCCGATCCACAGAAACCCCTGTTGATCCTGCACCAGCGCCGAACAGAGATCGGCCGGCACATCATCCGGAATCGCCAACCGACGGAAGGACAACGCCCCAGCGCCCAGCGCCGGCCAGAGCAAAGCCACGATGAGCAGTACGCGACCCACAGCCTACGAGATTGTAGACGTGCAGGACCGGCGTCTGTTTACGCGCACAGACGTTTTGACAGCCTTTTCCGGCGTCGATACCCTTCCTCCAAGATGGCCTTCATGAGAAATGGCGTTGTGACTCTTATTGCAGTCTTACTGCTTCCAGTCACACTGAGCGCGGCGACACCAAAAAAGGCTGCTTCGCAGATCGACAACAACGTTTATTGCGGTACCGGCACCTGCACCGACACCTATTGCAACGTGCAGGAGCTTTCGCAAGCGTGCTCCAGCGAAGGCCAGGACTGACGATGAAGACCGCACTGCAAATCCCATTCGGACTACTCCTCACCGCCTGCCTTACAGCTTCCGGTGCCGACAAGCGCACCGTCAGCCCTGAGCCTCCGCCACCCGCGTCCGTCGAAACGTCGACCAGCACTTCGCTCTATGCGAACACTTTGAGAATCATCAGCCTCGCGGACGGGACTCATTTCGTCGTGGTCCAGCGAAACGGATATGCCGCCGAGCCACACGCGATGATCGGCTACACGATCGACGCAAAAACGCACGAAGTTCTGCGTCCATTCAAGCTGAGCGCCGGCCTCGGTCCCGGCGTCGCGCGTGAGGGAACCGTCGGCCAGGTCTTCGGGGCGGCCCTGTCGGCGGATCAGAAACACCTGGCGTATTCAGGCTCGTACCTCGACGCCAGCGGCACGGTCAAGAGTGCGATCGTCGTGCGGGAAGGAAGGGCTCGAGGTAACTGGCGACCGGTGCGCGTGATTCACGACATCACCGGCGCCGGCGACATCGCATTCACGAGCAACGGAAGCATCCTCGCCGTGGAGTTCGATCCACGCCGGTCCGCCAATGGCTCGCCCCTGCTGGTGCTCTTCGATTCCAGCGGCGCTCGCGTGGCGGAGTTCTTCGCTCAAGAGGAAGGATTGGACTCACTCGAAGGTGCGCGGCGTTCCGTCCGCGCGCGCATTCAAGCCCTCGGCCATGATCGATTCGCGTTTCACGACGGCGTCTCACCGCACGTGGAGATCTTCAAACTCTCCGGTCGTGACCTGACCGAGAACAAGAGCATCGCCGCGTCGGCACTCGCGAACGACGAGATGGTCGATCGCGTTCGAGGCTGGCGTGTTGAGGCATCAGGCGCGCTGTCCGTCGTTCGGTTGCCGGCTGCGCATGAGGGCGCACCGCGCGCCTACCAACTCGTCACGATTGCGCCCGATGGCACCGTGCTGCGCGACGATAGCGTCCCGCCGTCCTTCACGAAGATCTTCTGGGAGAACGACGATCTCTGGGGCATCGGCGGCGACGCGACCGATCTGACCATGCGCTACGTCGCGGGCGCCGCGACGCGCTAAGCCCTACGGCAAGACCCGACGCGCGCCGGCGAATCGGGCGGAGTAGTACGCCTGATCGAGACGGTCGACGGCGACTTCGCGCTTGCGGGATGCGGCGTGGACGAAGAGTCCGTCGCCGATGTAGAGGCCAACGTGCGAGATGCCGCGGCGGTACGTGTTCTTGAAGAACACCAGGTCGCCCGGACGAAGGTTGTCCTTCGATACCGGCCAGCCGGCGCCGAACTGTGACTCCGAC
>DASVNL010000580.1:0-2896 GCA_036383875.1 Thermoanaerobaculia bacterium | reverse complement strand
AACGCGCGCTTCTGCGATGTGAGTCCGTTGGCGTAACTGACCGCGGCCCAGAAGACCGCGCTCGTCGTCATCGTGCTGCGCGGCACGGCGGCGGTCTGTTTCGAGTGACACGTGCCGCACGTTTCGCGCGCGACGCGAAGGTCGCCGGGATTGATGAAGCGCACGAACTCGGGTGACTCTTCGAGCAATGCCGTATACGTGCGCGGAGGATTCGCCGATGTTTTCCAGAGGTCGCGATTGCGCGGCTGGATGTGCGCCTGATCTTTGAGCAGCGCCGACGCGTTGCCGCCGTGGCAGTCGGTGCAGCCGAGTCGCACCGCCGCGGACGCGTGCATCGGCTCGATGCCTTGATGACACGTGAGGCAGCCGCGCGATTTCTCGGTGGCCTGCGCGGGTGTCTGGCGCAGAAGATTCTGCGCGGACGCAGCGGTGCTCGCGACCAGGAGTGTCGCGATCACCGTCTTACGCATCAAGCTCACGTTTCGAGAGGGCTCCATAGATCCTTCGCTTCGCTCAGGATTAAAACTGAAGAACCACATTCATGAACGCGTGGTACAGCGGCGCATCGGTCTCATAGATGTCGGTGAATCCTTTCCCGGGGATCAGCGTCGCGGCGCCGCCGACGATCACGACGTTGTTGCTGAGGAACGGGCGATAGCGCAGTCCGACGCTCAAGTCCGTTCCGATGTCTTTATGAATCTCGTCCTGGAACAGCACTTCCTGCAGCGGCTCGACTGCATCGAAGCGCAGATAGTTCGCGGTGAAGATGGCTTTGAGTCGCGGCGTGAGCTCCGCGTCGAGTCCGATCGTCGCGAGTTGCAGGCCGGGGTTCACGTAGTTCGACTGTCCTTCGTCTTTGCTGCTGCGCAGCGACGGCAGGAGGCTCCCCCGCTCCACGAGCGCGACGCCGGTCTGCGCGAGGCGGATGCCCATGCGGTTGAAGAAGGAGAAGCCGCCGCCCGCGAAGGCCGGCGCGTCGAAGATCGAGTCGAAGCCGCGCGCGTTGCGATTGCGCGGATTGCGATCGCCGCTCGCGTAGAAGAATCCGATGCGCGGACGCAGCCAGTCGCGATCGTACGAAAGCTCGAGCGCGGCCATGCCCGCGCTGATGCGCACGGAGTCTCCGCGGCGCAATTCGGGATCGGGGCCGGCGATCGGATTGAGCGAGTCGCGGCCGAAGACGTAGTAGAGCGCGTGATCGACGTTGATGCGCCCGAGATGCCCGAGGCCTGCGGCGCCGATGTACGTCGCGTGGATGTCGTGCGGCATCGCGACGCCGACGGGCGCGGGCCGCACGAGGATGCCGTTGCGGTCGTACTTCGTCGACGCGTCGTCGCGCATGTGATGAATCGAGAACTGCTGCGTGTAGCCCTTGCGCAGAAAGTCCTGCCAGTAAAAATTCGCGACGAGGACGCGCTGCTCGCGGAACTCGTGAAAAATATTCAGCCCGGAGTTCGTGTCTTTCTCGAGCCGCTCGAAGTACGCGAGGTTGGCCTGATAGCGATTCGCGGCGTAGTTGCCGAAGACGCGCACACCGAGGTTGGTTTCGGTGAAGACGAATCCTCGGAAGTCGCTCGAGAACGGCTGAATGCCCGCGCGAATCGAGAGGAAGTCGTAGTTCGGCGAGAGGTCGCGCAGCTTGCGTTCGTAGAAGAGCTCCTGCAGCGAGATGCGCGAGTCGGTGCGCTCCGTGCCGCGTTTCACGTACGGCTTGAGGATGCCGTTCTCCTCGACGCGCACGTGGTTCAGGTTCGCGACGAGTGTCGCCTTCACGCGTTGCCGCGCAGGCTGGAACGTCGTGTCGCCTTGAAACACATCGGCGGAGACGATGAGGTTCTGCACGAACACGCCCTGCGCGTTCTCGCCGAAAAACTCGAAGCTCCCGGGCCGCGCCGCACTCACTCCCGAAGGCGTCGGCAGCGTCCGCGCCTCGGACAGCGAATCGCTGATGCCCGTCAGCACGAAGAACGTGTCCTTCGTCCCGCGGAACGGAATCGGGAAGTCGCCTTTGAGGATGTTCTGGTTGTACGGATCGAAGCGGCCGCGCGATTTTTCGTCGAGCTCGTACGCCGGCGGAACGATGCGCCAGCGATCGGTGATCTCCTGCATCGACGTCTGTTCGGGCGGATCCGGCGGCGCGTAGCGCGGCTGCGTTTCGAAGCCCGGCTGCCGCACGAGATTGCCGCGCAGTTGCACGCGCAGGATCTGCTCCTCCGATGCGTCGCCGACTTCGACGCGCATGTCGTACGAGCCAGTGTCCAGCGGCGCAGTCCAGAAGACGCTCCAGCGATTGTCGGCCTGCAGTTGCGTTTCGGCTTTCGCCGTGCCGATGAAGATGCGCACCGGAGTGCCGGGTGCGGCGTCGGCGAAGCCGGTCATCGTGAACGGAATCGCGTCGGTGTAGACGACGGTCTGCGAGTTCGCGATGGTCGCGAGCAACAACGCCAACGTGATGCGCGCTACGAGCACGGACCGCCTCCGCACTCCGTCACGCCTTCGGGTTGTCGCGGGAACTTGAACATCGGCAGACGAATGCCGTCGATGACGATGCGATCTGCCCACATGTCTTCCGCGGGCAGGAACTCGCCCGCGCCAAAGTACGTGACGTAGTCGTCCTGCTCGATGCCGTCGCCGCTGACGCCGAGTCCGCCGAGGAGTTGTGTGCCGCGATACAGCGGCGAGGAGCCTGCGAAGAAGACGACGCCGTTCTGATTCGGATTCAGCGTCTGACTCCCCTGCGTGCACGGATGCGCGAGGTCGAAGAGGAACAACGACTGGTACCACGGTCCTTCGCGCGGATCGAAGACGTCGGAGTTGATGCCGGGCGGATAGAACGGCTGCGCGCCGAAGCCGATCGTGCGATTCGACACCGCGCGATTCGCGGGCAGCGCGCTGC
>DASVNL010000579.1:0-1786 GCA_036383875.1 Thermoanaerobaculia bacterium | reverse complement strand
CGCGCGCGCATCGCTCGAGGAACCGCTCACGAAGCGCGACGCCGCGACGTCCTCGACCGACAACGCGGAGCTGGTGATCATCGGACTCCCGCCCGTCCCGCCCGAAGGCCGTCGCGTGAACGTCGGCGTCGTGAACCTCGGCGTGATCCCCGCGACGTTCCGCATCTCCGCGCGCACGCGCACCGGCGCGGAGATCGGCAAGTCATTCGAGTCCGGAATTCCCGAAGGTCAGGTCTGGCTCACGAACGATCTCGAAGGCCGGCTCGGCATCAAGCTCGACGAGACCATGACCGTGCGTCTCACCGCGATCGCCGGCACCGGCGTCGGCTTCGCGACCGTCGTCACGACCGGCGGCGACTCCGAGTTCATCGCCGCGATCCCCGCGGAGCAGCAGTGAGGATCATCCCGACGCCGTGGCCCGATCGCGCCATCGTCGTCGCGGATCTCATCACGCACGAGGAATGGTTCACGCCCGACGAACTGGCCATCGCGAACGAGTTCAAGCTCGCGAAACGCCGCGATGAATGGCTGCTGAGCCGAGCGGCCGCAAAACGCTGGGCATTGCAACGCGGACTCTGCAACGACGCCCGCTCGTGCAACGTCGCGCGTCCGTTCCTCGTCATCGACGGCGTCGAAAGCGAGTGGCACATCTCGCTGTCGCACTCATCGCCCTACGCCGGCGCCGCCTTCGCACGCGACCCGATCGGCATCGACGTGCAGGTCCTCCGCGACTTCCCCGACGGCGCCGCCCATCTGTTTCTCACGAACGACGAAGAGACGCAGATGCGCACCTGCGCATTGCCACACCGCCTGCTCCACTTCTGGTGCGCAAAGGAAGCGGCGTGGAAAAAACTCGGCGGCGCGATTCCGACGTTGAAGCAGGTGCCGATTCAAATCGAGCGCGTCGGTGAGAACAGCATCACCTTCGACATCGTGGAGACGACGTTGATCGACGACGTGATCGTGGCGATCACGCGCTAACCGGTGTCATCCCGAGCGAAGTCGAGGGACCCCCTGCGGTTAGACAATGCGCGCTCCGAAGGCAGGAGATCCCTCGACTACGCTCGGGATGACACAAGGCACGTCGCTACCCGCCGTACTTTTTCAGCAACGCCTTCGCGTCGTCGGTCGCGGCCGTGTCTTCGACGACGTACAGCGCGTTGTTCGGCGCGCTCACGACGCCCTTCAGCATCTGCACGGCCTTCGGCTTCGACGACGAATCGTTCGCGACCATCGCCTCGGCGAGGAAGAGGAGCGTGAGCTTGTTCGACGGGTCGACCTTCATCGACTCCTGCAGAAAGCGCACGGCTTCTTTCGACGACGCCCAGCCGGTGATGAACGGGATGCGCGGCGTTTGATCGTGGAGGCGGCCGAGAACGCGAGCCGGCGCGCCTTCTTCAATGCGCGGATCGATGAGATGGGCGATCGTCGCCTGGCGGCGGATGCGATCGGCGGCGCCCTGTCGCGCGGCGGCGAGCTTGCCGTACGCGAGCGCCCACTCGCCCCAATTCACCGAATCCCACAGATAAATCTCGCCCGCGCCGCGCGTGCCGCGAAGCGCATCCGCGACCTGCTTCTCCGGCGCGTTCGCTTTCACGCCCTTCGCTGCGAGCACCTTGTTCACAGCGGCCAAAGCGGCATCGCCCGCGGTCTTTGCGGTCGCGTAGACCGCCTTCTTCTGGTCGTTCGTCTGCGCGACGTACGCGCCTTTGAAGCGATACGCGCGCAGCAGTTTGTAGTGCGCCTCGAGATCGTTCCCGTTCTGCGCGACCGCGCGCTGGAACGC
>DASVNL010000578.1:0-5994 GCA_036383875.1 Thermoanaerobaculia bacterium | reverse complement strand
GGACGTCTTCACGAGAGCGTCCGGACCTGAGAAAACCGCCGCGATCTGTTATGCAGTCGGCTGGACGCAACACTCGACAGGCGTGCAGGTCATTCGCGCCGCCGCGATTCTGCAACTGCTCCTCGGCAACATCGGACGTCCCGGCGGCGGGATCATGGCGTTACGCGGTCACGCGTCGATTCAAGGCTCGACCGACGTCCCGACGCTGTACGACATCCTGCCCGGATATCTGCCGATGCCGACGTCCGACGAGCATGATCTCGAGACGTACTTCAAGAATCACAAAGCCGAGAAAGGCTGGTGGTTCAACATCGACAAGTACCTCGTGTCGCTGCTGAAGGCGTATTACGGCGACGCGGCCACGCGCGAAAACGAATTCGGATTCGAGTGGCTCCCGCGACTCACCGGCGATCACTCATATTTCGGCTACTGGCTCGAAATGATGGACGGCAATCTCGAGGGATTGTTCGTGATGGGGCAGAACCCCGCGGTCGGCTCGCCCAACGCGAAACTCGAACGCGCAGCGCTCGGCAAATTGAAATGGCTCGTCGTGCGCGATCTCGTCGAGACGGAGACGTCGTCGTTCTGGGAGGAATCGCCGGAGACGATTGATACCGAGGTGTTCTTCTTTCCGGCGGCGTCGCATGTGGAGAAAGAGGGGACGTTCACGAACACGCAGCGCATGCTGCAGTGGCGCGAGAAAGCGGTGGGACCGCCCGGCGATGCGCGCAGCGAGTTGCAGTTCGTCGTCGAGCTCGGACGCAAGCTCAAGGCCCGAGCGACGAACGAATCGCGCGATGCGGCGTTACGCGCGTTGACGTGGGATTACGCGGATGAAGACGCGGAAGAAATCCTGCGCGAAATTCACGGCGGTCCGAAGATTAAACATTTCGGCGAATTGAAGAACGACGGCTCGACGTCGTGCGGCTGCTGGATTTACTCCGGCGTGTTCGACGGCGCGAACAAAGCGAATGCGCGCAATGCGAAAGGCCGCTACGGACACGGCTGGGGCTACGCGTGGCCGCTCGATCGTCGGATCCTGTACAACCGCGCGTCCGCGCGTCCCGATGGCAAACCGTGGAGTGAGCGGAAAGCGCTCGTGTGGTGGGACGAAGAGAAACGCGAGTGGGTCGGACACGACGTCGCCGACTTCACGCGCGGCAAAGCGCCGGATTACGTTCCGACTGCGGACCAGGGCGGCGACGAGGCGATTCCCGGCAACGCGCCGTTCATCATGCATCCCGATGGACTCGGCTGGCTGTGGGTGCCGTCGGGATTGAAGGACGGTCCGCTGCCGACGCATTACGAGCCGCTCGAATCGAACACGCGCAATCCGCTGTACGCGCAGCAGAGCAATCCCGCCGCGCAGAAATTCGAGCGTCCCGACAATCCATACGCGTCGTCGCCCGACGAGCGTTTCCCGTACGTCCTCACGACGTATCGCCTCACCGAACATCACACGGCCGGCGGCATGTCGCGGACGCTCTCGCATCTCGCGGAATTGCAGCCCGAGCTCTTCGCCGAGATTTCGCCCGAGCTCGCGCGCGAACAGCAGGTGACCAACGGCGACGTCGTGACGATCAGCACGGCACGCGGCTCGATCGAAGCGCGTGCGCTCGTCACGTCGCGCATGCGCTCACTGCAGATCGACGGACGCACGATCCATCAAGTCGGATTGCCCTATCACTGGGGCAAGCGCGGCCTCGTCACCGGCGACGTCGTCAACGATTTGCTCGCGATTTCGGAAGAGCCGAACGTGAAGATCTTCGAGTCGAAGGGCCTCTCGTGCAGTTTGCGGCGGACGGTCTGATAAGGTGAACGTCCCTTGACGACGACCGGATTCTTCACTGATTCGACGCTGTGCATCGGCTGCAAAGCGTGCGAGGTCGCGTGCAAGGAATGGAACGACGTTCCGAGCGACGGCTACACGTGGTCCGGGAACTCGTACGACAACACGATCTCCCTCGGACACTCGACGTGGCGCCACGTGAAATTCGTCGAGCACGAGACGTCCATCGGCTCGGGCGGCAACGCGCCCGACATGATGACGTGGCAGTTCTCGTCCGACGTCTGCAAGCACTGCGAGCACGCGGGCTGTCTCGAAGCGTGTCCCACCGGCTCGATCGTGCGCACCGAGTTCGGCGGCGTCTACATCCAGCCCGACATCTGCAACGGCTGCGGCTACTGCGTCGTCACCTGTCCGTTCGGCGTAGTCGATAGACGCCCAACTGATGGGCGTGCATTCAAATGCACGTTCTGCTACGACCGCCAGAAAGAAGGCGAGCAGCCCGCGTGCGCGAAGGCGTGTCCGACGTCCTCGATTCTCTTCGGCGATCTCGAGGAGATGCAGAAAGTCGCGGACGCACGCGTCGCGAAGTTGCACGCGGATGGGATGACGGACGCGAATCTGTACGACGCGAAGAACAGTTCCGTCGGCGGCACGCACTCGTTGTTCCTCGTGCGCGGCGACGCGCGGCAGTACAACCTCCCGTCGAACCCGATCGTACCGACGACGCTGCTCGCGCCAGCGTGGAAATCCGCGGCGACCGCAGCGAGCGTGATGGTCCTCGGCGCACTCGTCGCGTTCGCATTCGGCGGTCGCAAGTGAGCGCGAGCTATCACCAGATCCCGCTGCTCAAGGCGCCCGTGTGGACGTGGGAAGTGCCCGCGTACTTTTTCGTCGGCGGTGCCGCTGGCGCATCCGCGGCGATCGGTGCGATCGCGCAACTCACGAACGCCGACGCGGCACTCGTGCGCGACGCGCGCTGGATCGCCGCCGCAGGTTCCGCGATCTCCGGCCCGCTCCTCGTCTCCGACCTCGGACGTCCCGAGCGCTTCCTCAACATGATGCGCGTGTTCAAGCTGCAGTCGCCGATGTCCGTCGGCGCGTGGACGCTCGCCGCGTTCGGCACCGCATCGAGCGCGAGCGCGTTCGCGGAGATCGTGCAGCGCAAGACGAACCTGCCGGTGAAGATCGTCGGCGACGCGTCGGCGATGATCGCCGCGGCGACAGGCCTCGTCATGGCGACGTACACCGGTGTGCTCATCGGCGCGACAGCGATTCCGGTCTGGCGGGAAAACGTCACGCTGTTGCCGATTCACTTCGGCGCGTCGTCGCTCGGATCCGCGGTCTCACTGCTCGAACTGCGTGGTCACAAACACGACGCGCTCAACGCCCTCGGACTCGGCGCGGCGATTTTCGAGTCGATTGCAGCGTTCGCGGTCGAAGGCTCGAAGGATCGCGCGTCCGCGCCGCTGCGCGAAGGTCGCAGCGGAACGCTCACGCGCATCGGCAGCGCGCTCGCGGGGCCGATCCCGCTGTTCCTGCGATTGATGGGCAAGCGCAAAGGCGCGGCCGTGGCAGCGCTCGCAGGGTCGCTAGTTACGCGATTCGCGTGGGTCGAAGCGGGGAAGGCGAGCACGAAGGACGTCGAGCTCGCGCTCTAAACGCACTTCGTATTCGACATCCGATCGGGCAGCGAACGTCGCGACGGCAGCGCGGCGAGCATGAATCCCAATCCGCCAAGCGCGAGCGACAAGTACGTTGCGGCCCAACGCGTCGACGCCGCGCTGAGCGACATCGCACCGCTGTCTTCCGGCACGACGCGCACGTCGAAGATCGCGCCGCCGATCGTCTTGCCCCACAACATCCACGTGCCCGCGAAGTAGTAATACGACAGCACGACGACGAATCCTGCGAGCGATGCGATGTGCAGCCAGCTTGCGGGTTGGGGAAGCAGTGGCGAAAGCGCGAGCACGAGTGCCGCGAAGAGGGAGAGGTCGGTGAGGAGTGCCATCAGCCGCTTGAGTCGCGGCGCTTCTCCGGACGGGACGCTGACGGCGACGGGTGCGGCGCTTACGTCTTCGGTGCCGAGCGGCACCATCTCGAGCTCGACTTCATCGAACCGCATCACACCCTCCCATGACAACCGTGGTAACGACTACGCCGCTTTACGCAACGGCAAGTATTTTACGTAGATCTTGTACAGCAGGTCTTTCGATTCGTTGTCGTAGCGCAGCGCGAGCTCGCGGCTGCGACGCGCCAGCTCGTCGTTCGGATCGATCTTCAGCACTTCGTCGAAGGCCTTCACGGCCTCGGTGGTCTTCTCTTCCTGAAGCGCGACCGCGGCGATGTTGAAGTACGCGTCGGCGATCAGACGCTTGATGTTCTGATTCTCCGGATCCTGCGCGAGCAGCGACTGCAGATTCGAGATCGCCTCGGTGTACCGGCGCTCGCCGAACAACGCCTTCGCGGCGTCGAGCTTCGCGGCCTGCTGCGTGGCCGTGTCGAACATCGCTTTCAGATCGGCCGGCAGCGGCTTGGCGCGTTGCGCCTGTTCGAACGCGCTCTTCGCGCCGATGAAATCGTGCGCTTCGAATGCCTCGCGCGCCGCGGTGATCTTCTGCTCGTAATACTGCTCGGCCGGAATGCCGTCGATGAGCTGCGCCGACGACGACTTCTTCTGCTGCAGATCGGCGAGCATCACCAGCGCGCGATTGTGTTGCGGATCGCCGGGCTGCACTTCGCGCAACAGCGCGACTGCCTTGTCGTACTGACCTGCGTTCGCGAGCGCGGACGCACGTTCGATGACGCCTTCCGACGCGCCGGCGACTTCTTCGTCCGGTGTGCTGAAGAAACGCGACCATGCGAAGTACCCGGCGGCGCCGAGGATGAGCACTGCGACGACGCCGATGATCGCGCCCATCGGGAGCTTTCGCGGCGGACCTGCAGGCTTCGGTGCGGCCTTCGCTTTTGCTTTGCCTTTTTTCTTGTCGGTGGCGGCAGGCGCCGCGTTCGGATCGGGCGGAATCAGCGGCGCTTCGTATCCGCCGGACGGCAGTTCGTCGTCGAAGAAGCCGGAGTCGAATGCGTCATCGCCGGACGGCGCGAATGCATTCGCGCGCGGCGCATTCGATGCGGCGAGCGTTTCGCCGAGACGATCGAGATAGCCCTGCGCGGTTTCGTTGTTCGGATCGAGGCGCAGGACTTCGGAGAGATCCGTGTGCGCCTTCGCCGTGTCGCCGCGCTCGAACGCGTCGATGCCCGACGCGAGCACGGCCTCGACCTTCTGCTCGATCTCGCGACGCTTCGCCTTCGCGCGCTCGATGCGATCGGAGGCTTGATCGTTCGTCACGTCGATGAGGAAGATGCGCGACCAGAGGTCGATGGCCTGCTGATAGTCGCCGGCGCCGAATGCGCGATCGCCGTCCGCGAGGAACTGTTCGATCTTGCGCGCATCGTCGTCATTCGCGGAGACCGACGCCGTCGCGAAATCGAATTCGCTCGGGCTGGACGCCGCGGGCGATCCGCCGAACGAAAACGGCGAGTCCGACGACGGTGCGTCGAACGAGAAGTTCGAGAAGTTCTGCTCCTGCGGTTTCGCCGCAGGTTTCGTGGGCGTGTCGAAGGAGAAGGCGCCGAGGGGAACGTCGGTGGTGGGCTTTTCTTCTTCGAAGGTGAAGCCGAAATCCGCGGCCTGCGCGGTCGAGCGGCCCGACGTATTGCGTGCGTTGTCGTCGACGACGAACGATGGCGTCGGCTGCGGACGCTGCGGCGCGGAGTCGCGCGAGTTGATCTGCATCGCGAGACGCACGACTTCGGGATGCGTCGGATCGAGTGCGCGCGCTTTCTCGAGATCCATCTTTGCCGACGCGACGTTGCCGGCAGTGAGCGACTGCTCCGCGCGGCGCGTGAACTGATCGACGAACGGCGCGGCTTCGATCTTCTCGCGCGCTTCGTCGCCGAGGACGCGGGCTTCGTCGTTGAGGAGATCTTCGGTGAGGATTTCGTTGGTGATCTGCCCGACGCGTTGAAAGTCGCGATCGGCAAGTGCGGCGCGAGCTTGCTCGATTTTCGAGCGCGAGTCGGCGGGGAGGAGCGAGTCGACGTCGATCGGCAGTCCCGGATGATTCGCTTTGTCGAGCAGCTTGCGAGCCGGCTCGAACATCGGATCCATTTGCAGGATCAGTCCGCAGCCCGCGACGACCTCGTCC
>DASVNL010000577.1:0-4831 GCA_036383875.1 Thermoanaerobaculia bacterium | reverse complement strand
GGAAAGCGCAGTTGCGAAAACGGGATGCGCACTTCCGCGACCCAGCCGTCCGCGACGATCTTGCACTCCGACTCCCACACGCCGTCCCAGCTCACGTCCTCGCCGATGTCGTTGAACAGGATCGTGTCGACCTGCATGTTCGACGGCGTGACCGTGAACGCGTTGCCGGACAGGCGATCGTGCTGCGGATCGATGTTGATCGAGAGGAAGTCGTACTGCAGAAACGAATCGCGGCGCGCGAGCAGCGCGGTTGGCTTGCCCGGATCGGTCATGATCGCGCCGAAGTAGATGGCCTGGTCGTCGTAGAGCACGCGCAGGCTCGTGCGCATCGTGCCCGGCTCGCCGTCGTTCGGATCGTGTTGCGTGAAGTCGGTGAACTCCGGCGCAGTCTGCCAGGCCGCATCGGATAAATCCCCATCGATGCGCGGCGCCTCGGTCGCACGCACCGCGCGCAACGTGGGGCGATCGGGCCAGTTCGCGCCGTAAAGAACCGGGGCGAACGGCGCACAGAGAACGAGCAGAGCGATTCCGAGTCGGCGAGCCATTGCTTTGTGCGCGGAGGGTAACAAATCGAGGCCCTTGCAAACGCAACAGAACGGATGCGAAACGGTTGTCGGTTGTCCGCGCTGTTAAACTCTCGGGCCGTGGAAGTCCGCGCCGTCTGCCCTCACGATTGCCCCGATACCTGTTCGATGCTCGTCACTGTGGAAGACGGCCGCGCGGTGCGCATGGCCGGCGATCCGCACCATCCCGTGACGCGCGGATTCCTCTGCACGAAAGTCGCGAAGTACCTCGAGCGCACGTATCACGACGGACGTCTGCTCTATCCGCAGATTCGCGTCGGCGCGAAGGGTGAAGGAAAGTTCCGCCGCGCGACGTGGGATGAAGCGCTCGAACTGATCGCCAGTCGATTGCAGACGATCATCGACACGGATGGATCGCAGGCAATCCTCCCCTACAGCTACGCCGGAACGATGGGGCTCCTGCAGGGCGAATCGATGGATCGCCGCTTCTTCCATCGCATCGGCGCGTCGCTGCTCGATCGCACGATCTGCGCGAGTGCGGGCGCCGAGGCGCTGAACGTCACGTACGGCACGCGCATGGGTCCGGATCCCGAAGACATCGGCAACGCGAAGCTCGTGATCCTCTGGGGCACGAACACGCTGACGTCGAATCCGCATCTCTGGCCGTTCGTGCGCGAGGCGAAGGCGAACGGCGCGAGTGTGATCTGCATCGACCCGCTGCGCACGCGCACCGCGGCCGCGAGCGACGAGCACATCGCGATCCGACCCGGCACGGACGCCGCGCTCGCACTGTCGCTGATGCACATTCTGTTTCGCGATCGCCTCGAGAATCGCGCGTATCTCGAATCGATGACCGTCGGCTGGGAAGCGCTGCGCGAGCGCGTGCTCAACGAATACTCGCCTGCTGTCGTCGAGAAGATCTGCCGCATCCCCGCCGCGACGATCGAAGAGCTCGCGCGACGGTACGCGTCGACGCGGCCGACGTTCATTCGCGTCAATTACGGCTTGCAGCGACACGCCGGCGGCGGTTCCGCAGTACGCGCGATCTCATTGCTGCCCGCGATTACCGGCGCGTGGGATGACGTCGGTGGCGGCGTGCTGCTCTCGACGTCCGGCACGTTTCACCACCTCGACACCGCGACGCTCGCGCGCAAGGATCTCTCGCCCGCGGGCACGCGCACGATCAACATGTCGCAGCTCGGCGACGCGCTGACGAAGGTCGCGAATCCGCCGGTGAAGGCGATGATTTGCTACAACTCGAATCCCGCCGCCGTCGCGCCGGATCGCGAGAACGTGCTGCAGGGATTGCGTCGCGACGATCTGTTCACAGTCGTGCTCGAGCACTTCCAGACCGACACCGCCGACTTCGCCGACGTGCTCCTGCCCGCGACGACGCAACTCGAACACGAAGATCTGCACAAGGCGTACGGCCACACGTTCGTGATGTTCAACGCGCGTGCAATCGAGCCGTTGGGCGAATCGTTGCCGAACACGGAGATCTTCCGGCGACTCGCCGCGGCGATGAAGCTCGACTTCCCCGAGCTGCAGGAAAGCGACGAGTCGATGATGCGCAATCTGATTCGTCGCATGCCGTTCACGCTCGATGAACTGCGCGAACGCAGCTACATCCGCCTCGACATCGCATCGCCGCATCTCCCGTATCGCACCGGCGCGACGCTGCCGACGCCGAGCGGCAAGATCGAGATCGCATCGCAGCGCGCCGTCGACGCGGGACTCGGACTGATCCCCGAATACATCGCGCCGTACGAGTCGGAAGAGCGCGCACCGGAGCTCGCCGCGCGACTGCCGCTCGTGCTGATCTCGCCGCCCGCGCATTCGTTCCTCAACTCGACGTTCGTCAATGTCGCATCGCTGCGTCGCGCGGCGGGCAAGCCGACGTTGGAGATTCACGAGGACGACGCGCGCGCTCGCGGCATCGCGGCGGGCGTGAAGGTCTCGATCTTCAATGATCGCGGGGCGTTTACGGCCGAGGCCGTGATTACGGATCGCGTGCGGCCTGGCGTCGTTTCCGCACCGTCGGTGTGGTGGGCGAAATTGACGGACGATCACACCAACGCGAACTGCACGACGTCGCAGAAGGTCACGGACATCGGCGGCGGCGCGACGTTTTACGACAACCTCGTCGACGTGCGGCCGGTCGCGTGATGCTGCGACGCCTGCTTGCATTCGCAGCGCTGCTCGCGTGGTGCGAAGTCCTCGTGGTGTTCCGCATGGCGCGCAGCGGCTCGCCGTCATACGCGTTTCTCACGTGGAATCTGATTCTCGCGTCGGTCCCGTTCGCCGCGGCGTTGCTGCTCGAAACACTCGACCGTCGCCGGAGACTGCCGCCGTTGCAATGGACGGCGTTCGTGATCTGGCTGCTGTTCCTGCCGAACGCGCCGTACATCATCACGGACTTTCTGCACCTCAAACAGCGCTCCGGGATTCCGCTCTGGTACGACGTGCTGCTGCTCATCTCCTGCTCGGGCACCGGCCTGCTTCTCGGCTACGCGTCCGTGATGATCGTGCAGCGCATCGTGCAGCATCGATTCGGCCGCATCACCGGCTGGGTCGTCGCCGTCTTCACGCTCATCCTCTCCGCCTACGGCATCTACCTCGGCCGCTTCCTCCGCTTCAACAGTTGGGAAGCCTTCACCGATCCGATGCCGCTCTTCTACGACATCCGCGAGCATCTCCTCAATCCGCTCGCGCATCCGCGTACGCTCGGTGTCACTGTGCTGTTCGGCATCGCGTTGACGCTCGGCTACATCGCGCTGCACGTGATGGTCGACGCCGACTCCGCCGCGGCCGCCGACACTTCGGACGCGTGAGGTACACTGCCGCCCGAGCATGGTGGCCTACGCGATTCCTGTCGCTTTCGTCGTAATCGTCTGGCTGGCGATCATTTTTCTCAATGAGCGCCACGGCCTCCTGAGCTGCGATCGATTCCCATCGCCGACGCTCAAAATCATCGCGTATTTGTGGCTCGGCCTCTTTCTGTTGTTGCTCGCTGTCGCCGTCACTGGCGCTGCGTTGCAACCCGCGACTCTCGAGCAGCTCGACGCATCGCCGTTCTACATGCTCTTCTCGCTGCACGCGATTCTGGTGGTGTTCCTCGCGGGATGGTGGGCGTTGAGCGGCGCGCCGGATCTGCGCGAGTTTCTCAACATTCGCTACGAGAAGCCGGGCGAAGTGCTCGCGATCGGCACGGCCGTCGGTGTCGGCGGCTGGATCTTCACGATCCTGACGTCGCTCGTGATCGTGCTCATCCTGCGCGGCATCGGACTCGTCGAGAATCCGCCGCCACCGCCTGCGACTGTCGGCTGGATGGCCGCGATGCCGATCTGGAAGAAAGCGCTGATCGTGCTCTCGGCGATGACGGTCGAGGAGTTCTTCTTCCGCTCGTTTCTGCAGAAGCGCGTCGGCCTCATCGCATCGACGATTCTGTTCGCCCTCGCGCACGCGACGTACGGCAGCCCGCTGTTCCTCGTCGGCGTCAGCGTGATCTCGCTGGTCATCGGCGTGACGTTCTATCGCACGAAGAACGTGGTGCCGGGCATCATCGCGCACGGCGTGTTCGACGCGGTGCAGCTCTTCGTGATCGTCCCGTTCGCGTTCAAGATGATGGGCGGTGCGTAGTCATGTCGTACGCCGAGGCAGCGGCGGCGTTGACGTCGGCCGCGCCGGTGGCTCGCGATGATGTGCGGCGATGGATCGATAGCAGCGACCTTCTGACGTGGAGCGCCGTCTACGCGCTCTTCGAAGATCCGACTCCGCGCATCACACCGGAGTTCTCTCCCGAGGAACAGGCCGAGTTCATGCGGCGCTATCTGTTGCGCTGCATCGAAGAGAATCCCGCGCCCGGCCCGTTGCTGCACGGCGGATACGAAGCGGCGTGGGAGCTGGCCGCGTGTCTCAAGGCGTGGCGCAAACGCGGTGGTCGTCTCGCGTCGAGCGTGCGCGGCGTCGCAATGGACCTCGAGAAGATTTATCGCCGCGGTGAGCCCGCGACGCAGAATCGCGTGTTGTGCGGCGTGATGGAGCACGCGCTCGAAGATCCCGCGCTGCGTCCGTATTTTTCGGCGTGGGATCGCGATGAAGAGCTGCGCGATGCGTACAAGCTCGCCCTCGAGTGGGGCGCGTCGCACGAGAAGTCGTGACTATTGTTCGCTGACGACGACGCCGTCGCCTTCGAAGCGAATCTTGAATCCGACGTTCCCCTCGGTCTCGATCATCACGTTGTCCATCGACTTGTCGTCGATGACCGTCGGGATCACGTTGCCCGTCCACGCGACGAGCGCGTTCGA
>DASVNL010000576.1:0-10500 GCA_036383875.1 Thermoanaerobaculia bacterium | reverse complement strand
GCGGGCCCGCCGCTCCACTCTCTAATCCGTCTGCAGGCGCAGTTTGAGTGACGGCGACTCGCTCGTCACGTGGACGCCGGGCTCGAGCTCGAATGCGTCCTCCGCGGTTTGTACGCCGCCGAGGAGGAGGCACAGGCGGGCGAGCTCCTTGAACGTGGCGGGGGCGGCTTCGATCACCACCGCGCCGTTCTCCGTGCGGACGGTCATCGGCGCGCGGGCCATGCCTTCGAGCGCCATGATCGCGAGATCGTAGTTCATGCTTCGTCCTCTCCCCGGTAGCGCACCGAGTTGCGCTCCGTCTCTTCCAGCACGATCTCGTAGAGCTCGCCGTGCGGAATCGCCGGCGCGAGCTGCTGCCAGAAACAACGCGCGAGATTCTCGGCCGTCGGGATCACGCCCTGCAGAAAATCGACGTCCTCATTGAGATTCGTGTGATCGACGCGATCGACGACGCGGTCGCGCATGATGTCCTTCAGCTTCTTCAAGTCGATCACCATCCCCGTCTCCGGATCGATCGACCCTTTCACGCTCACTTCCAGCGCGTAGTTGTGGCCGTGGCCGCGCGGGTTGTCGCATTTGTCATACGTTTCGCGATTCCACTGCGCGTCACGGTTCGGATTGTGCAGTCGATGTGCTGCCGAGAATGTGAGTCGAGCAGTAACGATCATGGCTGGCCCATTATGGATGCAAAAGAAGCGCTGTACGTCGTCTGCCGCAGAGGTGTGTTCGTGTTGCCGGAAGCGATCTTCGAATCGCTCTCCGCGCTCGTGGAAAACGGATTCTTCTTCGTTCGTCAGGACGACGAAGTGCTGACCATCTCGACGCAGAAACTCGTCGAAGGACATCGCCGCGCGATCAACGCGCGATTCAAAGTCCCGATGTTCCGCGACGCGCGCAAGCTCGCCATCGTGAATCTGCGCGACTCCGTGCGCGTGATGGTCGTCTCGTAGCTACTTGAGCTGCGCGAGCGCGGTGCGCGTCTCGGTCTGCTGCGCGTTGAGCGACTCGCGCACTTTCTGAAAACGCGGATCGTTCTCGAGATAGCGGAACAGCGGATGCGCGAGCACGTACGCCGCCGTCGGCTCTTTGCGCTGCCCGGCCTTCTCGAGTGACGCGATCACGCCCGCCGTGTCCGCGAGAATCGCATGAACCTCGGCCGCGCACGTCCACGAGTCATCGCCCGGTACCGCCGCGGTGAGCGCGCGCTCGAGCGCCGTCAGCGCCGCCGCGCGATCCTGCTTCTCCGCCGCGATGTACGCGGTGAGCATTGGGAAGCCGTACAGCGGATCGGACTGCGAGAGTTTCTGCAGCTCGAGCTCCGCGATCGGCACGGAGTGACGCAGCACCGCCAAACGTCCGATCTTCAACGCCAGCGACGGATTGTTCGGCACCGTCTCTTCGATCGTGTAGTAACGCTGGATCGCCGCGTCGATGCGACCACCGGCCGTGAGCATGTCCGGCTCGTGCGCCGCAATGCGCACCGGCTCCGCGCGCTTGAGACGCTCGAGGGTCGCGGCAAAGCGCGTCGCATCGGCGATCGACGTCGAATAGCGCGCGACGTGATTGAGCGACTCGAGATCGTTCGGCTCGCGCTTGAGCACGTTGCCGTAGTACGCGAAGGCCTGTTGCAGATCGCCAGTCATCAACGCCGCGCGCGCGACCTTGCGCGACGCGTCGAGGTTGGCCGGATCGAGGATCGCAACCTGCTTCGCCGACGCAATCGCATCCTCGGGCTTGCCGATCTTGTCGAAGAACGACATCGCCACGAGATGCCCGGCGAGGAACGACGGATCGGTCGTGAGCGTGAGTCGCAACGCTTTGTCCGCTGCGACGTCGTCACCGGCCGCGTGCGCGCCGAGGGCTTCGGCGAATGAATTCAACACCTCGGGCGCAGGCATCGGATGCGGCAACGCCTTCGTCTCCGTCGTCACCCACGTCACGAGCGCGAGCACGCCGCTCGCGGAGTCGAGCAACGCGACCGGCGCCCCGGCCTTCACGCCTTCCGTCGGCAACAGCTCCGGACCAGTCGCGCCGAGGCGGACGTTCGCGGAGAACGACGGCGCATTCGGCACGGCGGTCTTCGACAAACGCAGTTCGGGAAAGCTGCGCAGGATCTCTTCCGACGCGAGCTGAATGTCGCGCGCGCGAATCGGCAACGTCGGCTCGGTGCCTTCGATGACGAACGGCGCGAGGTGAATCGTGCGCGGATTCGCGGCCGTCGGATTGGTCGGAATCGTGGGCGCGGTGTCCGTCGCGACTTCGTTCGCGCGACTGAGACTGCGACGCAGGAACATCACGCCGACGCCGCCAAGAACGAGCAGGATCACCACGGCCGCTGCGACCATCGCGATCATCCCGCTGCGCTTTTTCTTCTTCGTCGCTTTCTGCAGCGCCGCTTCGGCCGCGACTTCCTGAGCGATCTCCGCTTCCATCTCCGCCGTCGACGGATCGACTTCGGTTTCGAGCACGGGCTGCGGTTCCGCGGGCACGATCGTGTAGAGCTTCACGCCCGCGCGCGCGCCGTAGTCGCGCAGTCGCACGTTCCCGCGCCCTTCCTTCACGAACGCCTCGGAGATGAAGAGCTGATTCGACGCGATGTGCGGCAGCGTCTCCAGCGCCTTGTCGACGGACGCGCCGGTCGGCAGACCATCGCGCACTTCGATCGTGCCCGCATGCAGCAGCATGCGCACGGCGAGATGCTCGCCTTCCTGCTCCGTGAGATCGAACTCCGCCTTGCGTCCCGCTTCGAGCGCGCTGTCGACGGACGTCATCTCCGCGATCATCCGCGTGCCGAACGGATCGAGCACGCGGCCATCGAAGAGATACACGGCTTCGCCGAGGAGTTGCTGCATGCGCGACGACGCCTTCGCCGCGAGGTCGGGATGTTCCGCCGCGAGCTCGTCGTAGTTCGCAACGTCCGCGACGAAGAGAATCGCGCGGCGTTGTTCGACCGCGACTGCAGCGGCCGGCGTGCCTTTGCGTTCGAGCTGCGCGGCGAAGTCCACTGCCTCGCGATCGAATCGTTCGATCGCCTCGGCGATGAGCTTCATCTCTTTGTGGCGCTTGAACGGATCCTTGAACAGACAGCCGCCCAGCACGCCGATGACGGCGTTGTCGATCTCGGGATGAACGCTGCGCGGCGAGACGGGCTGGTTCTCGACGATCACGCGCGCGATCTCGCCCGCGTCGTTGCCGGGGAACGGCAGCTTGCCGGTGGCCATCTCGTACAGCACGACGCCGTACGAGAAGATGTCCGAGCGCTCGTCGAGCGTCGTGCCGGAGATCATCTCCGGCGGCAGGTAGCTCACCGTGCGCGCGTCGCTGCCCTTCTGCGCGTACTCCTTCGAGCCTTTGTCCTTGCGCAGCAGGTTGCCCATGTTCAATCCGCCGAGGCGGACCTGGCCTTCGCCGGTGACCATCACGGAGTCACCGTTGATGTTGCCGTGCAGGATGTTCTTCGTGTGCAGGTACTTCGTCGCCAGCGCGAGCTGATACGCGTAGCGAAAGAATTCTGACTTTTCGAGCGGCGTCGCGCGCAGCTTGCGCGTGAGCGCTTTGCCGTCGACGACGTCCATCACCATCAGCAGGTTGTCGCCTTCGTCGGCGATCTCGAGAATCGGGACGACGAACGCGTGCTGCAACGCCGCGGCAACGCGCACTTCGCGGATCAGCGCGTCGCGCTTCGACGGATCCTTCGGCAGCGCCTTGGTGAGCAGCTTGACCGCGACTTTTCTGCCGCTGCGCTTATCCTCGGCGAGCCAGACGGACGTACCGACACGTTCAGCAATTTGATACGGTCCGATCGACGTATTTGAGGACATGGTTTCGGAATTATATAGACCTGTTGCGGCCTCAACTGTGTGAGCCACGTCGCATCGCGCGACTTACGAAATGAGCGCGAGGTCCGCGCCGGCTTCGACGGTCTGTCCTGCGGTGACGAACAACTCTTCGACGACACCGTCGGCCGGCGCCTGAATCTCGTTCTCCATCTTCATCGCTTCGAGAATCAGAAGGCCCGTGCCTTTTTTCACCGTGTCGCCCTTCGCGACGAGCAGGCGCACGACGCGGCCGGGCATGAGCGCTTTCACGGCGCCGCCGCTGCTGATCTCATCCGCGCGACCACGGCGCTTCGCCGCGAGCGGATCGATGACGTCGACTTTGATGATCGAGCCGCCGAGGGAGATTTCGTGCGTGTTGCCGGAGACGTGATGAATGAGCGAGACCTGCGTGCCGTCTTCGAGTCGCAGCGAGCGCACGAAGTTGCCGACGTTCACGAAGTCTGCGTCGATCCAGCGATCGCCGAGGCGCACGCGGTAGCCGGCGCCGTGACGCTCGACTTCGACCTGCAGCTCGCGCTCCCCTTCGCGCGCGATGAATTTCACAGCCGGCCTCGCATCGCTTCCGCGCGTCCGGCATCGCGCCACTTCGACGACTCGTCGACCGGCAGCTTCACGCTCTGCGATTCTTCGAACGCCATGATCGCCGCGGCGACGATTGCGGCGTCGGTGTGCGCCTGATCGATCTCGCCGTGGGCGAGGTCGAGCTGCGGGAGGATGCGATCGATGAAGCCGGTGTCGAAGTTCGCGGTCGCGAAGTCGGGGTGATTCATGATGAACGTGAAGAACGGGATCGTGGTCATGATCCCTTCGACGCGGTATTCGGTCAGCGCGCGTTTCATCCGCGCGATCGCGTCTTCGCGCGTCGCGGCGTGCGTGATGAGCTTCGACAGCATCGGATCGTAGAACACCGGCACCGTGAAGCCCGCGTACACGCCCTGATCGTTACGCACGCCGGGACCTTGCGGGAGGTTGATGTAGCGGATGAGTCCCGGCGACGGCGCGAATTTTCGCGTGGGATCTTCGGCGTAGATGCGGCACTCGATCGCGTGGCCGAGAGGCTTGAGGTCCTGCTGCGTGAACGACAACTTCTCGCCGCGTGCGACGCGCAACTGCTCCTTCACGAGATCGACGCCCCAGACCATTTCGGTCACGGGGTGCTCGACCTGCAGGCGCGTGTTCATCTCGAGAAAGTAGAACTCGCGATCGGGACCCATCAGGCATTCGATGGTGCCGGTCGAGTAGTAGTTCACCGCGGCCGCGGCTTTCACGGCCATCGCGCCGAGGCGCTCGCGAAGCTCGGCGTCGACGACGGGCGACGGCGCTTCTTCGACGACTTTCTGGTGGCGGCGCTGCAGCGTGCATTCGCGCTCGCCGACGTGCACGATGTTGCCGTGTTGATCGCCGACGATCTGCACTTCGATGTGCCGTGGCGACTGAATGAACTTTTCGGCGTAGACGGAGCCATCGCCGAAGAACGATTCGGCTTCACTCGTCACGCGTTCATACGATGAACGCAGATCTTCGGCGCGTTCGACGAGGCGCATCCCTTTGCCGCCGCCGCCCGCGCTGGCCTTGATCATGATCGGGAAGCCGGCTTCCTTCGCGAACGCCTCGATCTCGTCGAACGACTTCACGGGTTCGGTGAGTCCGGGCACCACCGGCACACCGGCGGCTTTCATCCGCTGGCGGCTTTCGGTCTTCGAGCCCATCGCCTCGATCGATTCCGGCGACGGTCCGATGAAGATCAGACCCGCGTCGCGACACGCGCGCGCGAAGCCCGCGTTCTCCGCGAGAAATCCGTAGCCGGGATGAATCGCTTCAGCGCCGCTCAGCTTCGCGGCTTCGAGAATGCGATCGATGCGGAGGTAACTCTCGCGCGACGGCGACGGTCCGATCGGCATGGCCTGATCGGCGTACGAAACGTGGAGTGCGGACCGGTCTGCTTCGGAGTAAACCGCGACTGTCGGGTACCCCATCTCGCGACACGCGCGGATGACACGCACGGCAATCTCGCCGCGATTCGCGATGAGGACTTTCATAGCCGGCGCGCATTGTAATCGCTGTACCATGCGCCTCCATGGCCAATGAGGCATTGCAGCAGCAGCGCACCCAGATCCTCTCCGGCGTCGTCACGACGCTTCTCTCCGACCTCAAGAGCGGAGTGGGCGACAAAGACCGCCGCCGCCAGGTCGAAGAGTGGATGCGCACCCTCGCGGAAAAATACCCCGAGTTCCACATCGAGGCCGGCCTCCGCGACTACTACCTCGCCGAAGCCGAACGCCTCCGCACCGACTTCGACAAAACGAACGAGCTGACGGAGAAGTTGTCGCTGGGACGATCGATCGAGTCGTTCCTGGATCGCGCGGCGGAGTACGACCGGCGAATCACCGACCGCGGCTAACACCGCCGCTCACGTACGTCGTGACTCTCGCGATGCGTGTCGAACTTCTTCACTCATCGCTCATCACTCGTACCACCCAAAAACAAAAAAGCTCGCCGTGAAGCGAGCTAAATCGTAGTCAAACAATGGTGCCCAAGGCCGGACTCGAACCGGCACGGATTTCTCCACACGCCCCTCAAACGTGCGCGTCTACCAATTCCGCCACTTGGGCAGGCACTTCAAAGAACTTACTTCTGAGCCGGGGTGGCCGGCGCGGCCGGAGCCGTCGTTGTGGATGATGCAGGAGCCTCGACGCCGGTCATGACCGACGAGCGGGGACGAGCCTGCAGAACCGCGAGCGCCATTGAGGTGACGACGAACGCGATGAAGAACCCGGTCGTCAGCTTGTGCAGCAGCGTCGTCGCGCCACGCGCGCCGAACGCCGTTTGCGAACCGCCGCCACCGAACGCGCCGGCGAGATCCGCGCCTTTGCCCTGTTGGACCAGGACGACGAGGATCAGGAACAGGCTGATGATGACGTGCAAAATGACAAGCAATACGATCATGGACTCTCCGGTGATGCCTGACCGTGAACCGGTCAGGGGTGCGGTTTGTTCCCGCAAACAGGCACAACGTCAAGAGTGAATCGCGACCGGCGAAAAATCACCGCATCCCGGCGTGAATGGCCAGGAACTTCCGCGAATCGAGGCTCGCGCCGCCGACGAGAAATCCATCGATGGTCCCGTTCGCCACGAGGTCTCCCGTGTTGTCCGGCGTGACGCTGCCGCCGTACAGAATGGACGCGCCCGCAAACTTCGCCGGCCAGAACCGCTCCAGCGCATGCCGGATGTCGAGCATCGTCTCCGCGACCATCTCACCACTCGCATTGCGTCCCGTACCGATCGCCCAGATCGGCTCGTACGCGATGATCACTTCCTCCGCACTCTCCAACTCATCGACGGCCGTCGCCTTGATCTGATCGGCGAGAAATCGCGCGACCTGCTCGGACTCGCGCACGCGCAGATCCTCGCCGATGCACAACACCGGCTTTAGTCCTTTCGCGATCGCGAGCGAGAGTTTCCGCGCGATGAGCGCGTCGGACTCGCTGAAAAGATTGCGGCGTTCGGAGTGGCCGAGGATCACGTAGTCGACGCCGCAGTCGCGGAGCATCGAGGGGGCGACTTCGCCCGTGTATGCACCCGACTCGTGATCGCTGCAGTTCTGCGCCGCGACATCCAGCCCCTCGCCGCACTTCGCGACGTGATGCAGATACGGGAACGGCGGCGCGACGACGAGCGTCACGTCGCGCGGATCGGCCCCGCCCAAATTTGCGAGGTACGACTCCACGCCTTCCGGCGGAAGGTTCATCTTCCAGTTCGCGATCAGATACCGGTTCGCCATCTCAGGCAGTGTAGCGATTTTTGCCGTTGCGCTTCGACAAATAGAGCCGCTCATCCGCGCGCCGCACGAGGTCGTTTGCCGTCGCGTCGTCGCGGTTGTATTCAGCGAGTCCGATCGACACCGAACACTGAATCGCACCCTCTTCGTCGGTCGGCACGGTGAGCGCGCGCACGCGCTTCAGCAATCGATCGGCGACCGCTTTCGCACCCGCGAGATCGGTGTGCGGCAGGATGATCGCGAACTCGTCGCCGCCGAAGCGCGCGAGGACGTCAGTGGGTCGCAACGTTTCGCGCACGACGCCGCACAACTCGGACAACACGACGTCGCCGATGATGTGGCCGAAGCCGTCGTTGATCTGCTTGAACTCGTCGATGTCGAACAGCAGCAGCGAGAGCGGCACGCCGAACGTGCGCGCCCGCTCGATCTCCTGCGGCAACTGCCGCCGGAAGTAACGCTTGTTCCAGATGCCCGTGAGGTCGTCGGTGTCTGCGAGGTTGGTGATCTTCTCGCGCGCGCGAATCATGTCGAGCAGCATCGAGACCTGCGTCGAGAAGATCGCCAGGATCTGCCGCTCGCCTTCGGTGAAGTCTTTCTCCGCGCGCACGACCAGCACGAGTCCCGCCGCGCGTCTCCCCTGCTCGAGCAGCGTCGACGCATCGAAGTTGAGGCCCGCGTTCTCCCCCGCCGGCAAGTCATGCGCCTCGGCCTTCACGACGACCTCGGTCGTCTCGAAGGAAACCGGGATGGTCTTTTCGAGTGTCGCGCGAATGCGTGCGATGAGCTCGTCACTGATCAGCGACTCGGCGCCCGCGCGCGTGCTGACGTAGAGGTCGAGGTTCTGCTCGATCATCACGCCGGCGCCGGCGTCGAACGGGACGCAGCGATGCAGGGTGAAAAACGCCCGGGCAAAGAGATCGCCCACCGACTCGCTGCGCACGACGCGCGACGTCAGTTCCTGAATCAGCGCCAGAAGGTCGCTGATCTGGCGATGCTCGTCGCGCAAACGCTCGAGCTCATCCCGATTCTCGACTTCACCCATCCCGCGAACCCGCCTGAATTGTAGTGGAAGCTCGGCAGTCTCAGGGCGCGCCGCTCCACTACAATGCGCCCGTGTTGATCGAGGCGGAGGCGATACCCTACAGCCCGGCGCAGCTCCGCGGCGAGCGGCTGCTCGTCTTTGCGCCGCATCCCGACGACGAAGTGATCGCCTGCGGCGGCTTGATCGCTCAGCATCGCCGCGAAAAACGCACGGTGCGCGTGGTCATCGCGACGGACGGCGCGGGAGCCGGCGACGCCGCGACGCGTGAAGACGAATCGCGCCGCGGGTTGGCGAAGCTCGAGCCCGAGAAGCCGGTCGAAGACGAACTGGGAGACGCGCTCGACGATGCGATCGATCGCGTGACGATCGACGCGCCTGAACACGCGCGCGACGAAGGTCTCTCGATCGAGTTTCTCCGCTTCCCCGATCGCGGACTCGGCGACGAAGCCGCCGCGCGGATTCGCGAAGAGCTCGCGTCGTTTCGTCCCGACCTCGTCCTCGTCCCCAGCCCTGTCGAGATTCATCCCGATCACCTTTCGCTCGCGCGCCTCGTCATTGAGACGATTCAGCGCGACGAGACGCTCTTCGCCGAGCTCGGCACGGCACGCATCGCGTTTTACGAAGTGAGCCAGCCGCTGCAGCCGAATGCGATCGTCGACATCACGGACGTCGCCGAAATCAAGTACGCGGCGATCGCAGAACACGCGTCGCAACTCGCGTACCGCGACTACATCGCGTACGCGCGCGGCCTGAACGCGTATCGCACGATGACGCTGCCGGCGGAGTGCAAGTTCGCCGAGGCGTATTGGGTGATCGATTTGCCCGCACTGCGCACGACGCCGCTGTCCGAGTTGCGCGCACGCATCGGCACCTCGGCCGCGAACGTCAGCGTGACGCGCGAGCCGTTGCCGATCAGCGTGGTGATCCGAACGAAGGATCGGCCGGCGTTGCTGGCCGAAGCGATCGCGTCCGTGCGGGCGTCGTCGTATCCGTGCGAGATCGTGGTCGTGAACGACGGCGGCGCAACCGTCGACGCGTCGATCGCCGACGTCGTCGTGAATCACGAAACATCGCGCGGACGTTCGGAAGCCGCGAACGCCGGCGTGCGCGCGGCGAAGAATGCGTTCGTCACGTTCCTCGACGACGACGATCTCCACTACCCCGAACATCTCCCGACGCTCGCGAACGCAGCGTCGTCGCCGCACGCGGCGTGGTACACGGACGCGGTCTCCGCGTTCCTGCGTCCCGCCGAAAGCGGCGCGTACGAAACGCACTCGCGCATGCGCATCTACGCGCAGGACTTCGATCGCGAGCTGCTGCTCATCGACACCTACATCCCGCTGCCGACGCTCCTCGTCAAACGCGAAACGTTCCGCGACCTCGGCGGCTTCGATCCCACGTTCGATCTCTTCGAAGACTGGGACTTCCTGATCCGGCTCTCCGAGCGCGGCGACTTTCTGCGCATCCCGCGCGTCACGTGCGAGATCCGTCATTTCGAAGGCGGCTCGTCCGTCGTGCTCGCGGCGCCGGAAGGATCAGATCGATTCCGCAACGCGAAGCTGCAGATCTGGCAGAAGCACGCCGCGCGCATCGACAACAACGTCATCGCCGACGTGTACGAGCGACAGAAGAAGCGCATGAACGCGCTCTACTCCGACGTGCTGTATGCGAAGGGCGATACGACCGCGAAGGAACGCGAAGTGTCGCGACTCGAGCGCGAAAAGCAGCAGCTCATCGCGGAGAACGGCGAGCGCGTGAATCTCATCAACGGCTACGCGCTGCAGGTGCGCGAGCTCGAAGGATCGGTGAGCGCGTACGCGACGATGGCCGGCGGCGCGCAA
>DASVNL010000575.1:0-12348 GCA_036383875.1 Thermoanaerobaculia bacterium | reverse complement strand
CGCCATCAGCTCCGTCACGTCTTTCAACTCGTTGAGATCGGCGAGGTGCTCGCGCGGATTGATGTTCGACGGCTTCGACGACGCGCCGGCGTCGACGTAGCCGAGGGCGGCGAGCTTGCGCTTTTCTTCGGGATCGATGCGGGATGCGACGACGGGCGCGTGCGGAAACGTCTCGAGTGCGCTCGTGAGCTGCGTGTAGTCGCGACGTCGGGTCTCGCGAAGATCCTTCGTTTCGCGCGCATCGGCGGCGACGTCGTACAACTCGGGCTTCGGTCCACTGATGAGATGCATCGGATAGCGGACCAGCGAGCGGAGATCGCTCCAGCCAAGATGAATACGCGGGTAGAGCGTTTCGCCGTAGATCTCGCGATTTGTGGAGAGCGCCAGCAGCGACTCGCCGCGCGTTTTCGGCGGAGTCGTGCCGGTGACGGCGGCGATCGTCGGAAGAATGTCGGCGAGTTGCGCGGCCTCGGTCACGCGCTCGCCTGCGCCTTCGCCGCGCGGCAGCTTCACGATCAGCGGGACCTGCAACGCCTCGCGATACAGCAGCACGCCGTGTTCCGCCTCGCCGTGATCGCCGAGACCTTCGCCGTGATCGGAGAGAAGAATGACCAGAGAGTCGTCGTAGAGATTCTGTGCGCGCAATGCGTCGAGCAGCTGGCCGGCGATGCGATCGCTCTTCACGATGTCGGCGTCGTACGTCGGCTCGTGCGGCGTGTGCGGCTCGAAGAGATGCACGAACGCGAAGAACGGCTGCGTGCGATGCGACTCGATCCACGACTTGATGTTCGAGACCGCGACGTCGCCGCTGCGCTGCAGGTTTCCGGTCGGCGCGCCTTCGACGAAGTGGATGCCGTCGTCGTAGAACTCGAATCCGGACGAGATGTTCGAGTCGCGGCGCAGCACGTATGCGCTCACGGCGGCGCCGGTTGCGTAGCCGCTTGCGCGCAGCATCGACGCGATCGTCGGCGTCGTGGCGTCGAGGTGCGCGCCGGCGTTGTCGCGTACGCCGTGCTCGGCGGGAAGCAGGCCGGTCATGATCGTCGCGTGCGACGGCAGCGTCAGCGGCACGTTCGAGTACGCATGCTCGAAGACCACGCCGTCGCGCGCGAGTCGATCGATGTTCGGCGTCGCGATTGCGCGGTATCCGTACGCGGGCAGATGGTCGGAGCGGAGCGTGTCGATCGAGATCAGGATGACCGGGACGGGCCGCGGCTCGCTGCGATGACAGGCAAAGAGGAGCAGCGCGAGCAGCGCGAATTTACGAAGCGGCATGCGGAGTCGGCAGGATACGAAAAAAGGGGCGGCCGGAGCCGCCCCTTTTCATGATCGTTGTGAATGAGATTACGGCTTGGTCGTGCACAGCGTGAAGCTGCCGCTTCCGCTGTACGAGTACACGCGCCAGCGATAGGTGCCGGCCGTGCCTGCGTAGGAGACGTTCTCCGTCGAAGTCGACGTTTCGCCGGCTTTGACGTTGGTCCAGGTCGAGCCGCTGAGCTTCTGCAGGTAGAGGTCGAAGTCCGTGCCGGCCGGTCCGACGAGCGCGCCGGTGTGCGTGCCGCTGACGCTGCTCACGTACTGCGCGGTCAGGTACTGCTGGCCCGTGCCCGAGAGACTGCCGGAGACGCTGGTGCAGCCGCCGCCACCGCCACCCGCATACGTCGCCTTGAGGGTGACGCTTGCGAAGGTCGAGTAGGCGTAGATGCTGATGTACCAGTCACCCGCGACCGGGTTGGTCACGTTGACGCTCTCGTTGTTGCCGTTGAGGTACGGACGGTAGTCGTAGCTCGACGAAGTCGGCTGCGAGCCACGCTTCACGTACATGTCGCCGTCGCCCGTGCCGCCCGACATCACGATGGCGAGGGAGGTCTGGCTGGCCGGAACGGTGATCTTGTAGTGCTTCCAGGAACCGGTGGAGGCGCCGATGCCGGTGACGGCCACGCCGTTGGTCAGCGTGGTGGTCGTGCCGCCCGAACCGCCGCCCGGAACGCCGACGGCGTCCCATGCTGCGTTGACCGTCGCTGCGGCGGTCGCGCCGTAGAGGTCGGTCGCTGCATTCGCAGTCGCGGTGCGCGCGCCGGCGAAGTTCGTGGTCGAGGTCATGTAGACCGTCAGCGCGCGATACCAGATCTTCGCGCCCATGTTGATGGAGGTCGTCGCGGTGCCGCTGAGCGCCGTGACGTTGACCGTGGTCTTTCCGCGCGGGTGCGTGCCGCCGGTGACCATGAGCTTGAACGCGAGGTTGGCGATACCGGAGTTGAGGTGAACGCCGCCGTTGTCGCCCGTGCCGGTGTAGCGGGTCGGGTAGTAGTCGTAGGAGCTGCCGTCGGCAACCGGGTCGTTCATGTAGCGGAGCGCGTCACCGGCGGTGCCCGGCGTGGTGATGTCCTCACCGACTTTCCAGGTGTCGCTGCTGACGGCGCCGTCTTTCCATGCTTCGACCGCGGCGGCCATGATGTCCGAGGTGCCTTCGTTGAGGGCGCCGGACTCATTGGAGTAGACCAGGTTCGCGCTGTAGGAAGTGACCGCGTGCGTGAGCTCGTGCGCGCCGACGTCGAGCGCATTGCCGAGCATGTAGAACTGCGAGCCGTCGCCGTCGCCGTAGACGAGCTGCGAGCCGTTCCAGAACGCGTTGTTGTAGTTCACGCGATGGTGAACGGTGGTTTTGATCTGCGCGCCGGCGTTGTTGTACGAGTCGCGGCTGTGCACGCTGCTGTAGTAGTCGTACGAAGTCGCGGCATGGCCGTGCGCGGTGTTGATCGCCGCGTCGGTCGTCGAGCCGCCGGTCTCGGTGAGAACCAGCGTGCCCGGCAGCGTGGAGGAGCTGTTGCCGTTGTAGGTGTTGCGGTTGCGGGCGCGCTGGACCTGCGGTGCGCGCATGACCAGATCGCCGGTCTTCGCGTCGGCGTAGATCATGTCGATCTCTTCGCCCTGATCGCTGACGTACGCGACCTTCACGCCCCACGCGAGGAACGTGTTGCCACGATCGTTGACGACGTACACGAGACGCGGCCACGCGTCGTACGAGCCGTCGGTGATGCCGGCCTGCGACGCCGCTTCCTCGATCGCCGTCCAGGCGTTGAGGTCCGCGTGGCGCGGGAGAGCCTGATTGGTGATCAGGCGGCCGTTCATCGCGAAGACGTTGCCGTCCGCATCGCTGTGAACGATGTACTCGCCGCCGATGACGTCGAGGCCGTTCAGGCGCTGCTGCAGACGGATGTGCGACTGGCCGAGCTCATCGTCGATCGCATTGACGGTACGGAAATCGGTGCCGTCGGCCGCGAGCGCCAGCAGAACGGTCTGCTGTTTCGCGAACTCAGGCGCTGCTTCGGTCCGCGCACCCGCGCGGAGACGGCCGAGCTGGCCCGAAACCATCGTGCCATTGCCCTGACCGACTTCTCGGATTTCGATGTTCCGGCCGTCACCCGGCCGCATTGCGAACGCCGCCGTGGCGCTCAGGAGCATGAGGGTTACCGTGAGCAGTCTCTTCATTCAGCTGTGTCCTTTTCCCTTTTTCCTGTTTAAAGGCAGACCACCGCTAAGGCACAGCCGCTGCCATTTGTTAAGTTGTTGAAAACAAAGAAAACGATTTGGCGGTGGCACTCAAAGTGACCCATTTGAGGCTGAAAACACGGGTCAAATTGTGGGCCGCTGGGTCAGAAGACGCTCAACCATTCATCCGTGACTCGTGGCACGGTTCGTTCGTAGAGCTGGGCATGAAGAAATTGACGCCCGATCCGACGCTCGAAGCGCTCGTCCGGGAGCTCAACGACGCCGAACCCGCCTCGGATGACGCCCGCGCCACCCAGCGCTGGCCCGCGCAGTCCGTCCCGGAAGGCAATGCGCTCGAGCAGCTTTTGATCGAAGTCGCACAACGCGGCGCGAGTGATTTGCTCCTCGTCGCGGGCGTCGCGCCGGTGTTTCGCATCGGCGGCCGTCTCGCGCGGACCACGGACGCGCCGCTGGCGGCTGACGATATCCAGTCGCTGCTCGCAGGCGTCGTCACGGGTCGCGTGCGCGAGAAGCTCGAGAACGACGGCTCGGCCGATCTCTCGCTCCGACTCTCGCGCAGCGTCGACGAGTCCGATCGCCGCGCGTGGCGCTTTCGCGTGAACGTGCATCGTCAGCGCGGCACGCTCGCGGCCGCGATCCGCGCGCTCCCGACCGAAGTCCCGACGGTCGCGCAACTGCGACTCCCCGCTTCGCTCGCCGAGCTCGTGAAGCCGACACGCGGACTCGTGCTCGTCTGCGGTCCGACCGGCTCGGGCAAGTCGACGACGCTCGCGGCGCTGGTCGGCGAGCTGAATCGCACGGACGCGCGGCACATCATCACGATCGAAGATCCGATCGAGTACGAGCATCGCAACGCGAAGTCGGTGATCGAGCAGATCGAAGTCGGACGCGACGCGCCGTCGTTCGCATCGGCGTTGCGTGCGTCGCTGCGTCAGGATCCGGACGTGATCCTCGTCGGCGAGATGCGCGATCTCGAAACCGTTTCGACGGCGCTCACCGCCGCGGAGACCGGACATCTCATTCTTTCGACGCTGCACACGAGTGACGCATCGCAGGCGATTCATCGCATCGTCGACGTGTTCCCGCCCGCGCAGCAGACGCAGATCCGCCAGCAACTCGCGCTCAGTCTCAACGCGATCGTCGTGCAGCATCTCGTGCCGCGCAGCGACGAGAAGGGTCGCGCGGTCGCGGTCGAAGTGCTGCTCGCGAACAACGCGGTGCGCAATCACATCCGCAACGAGCGTCTCCAGAATCTCGCGACGGAGATCACGCTGGGCAAACGCTCCGGAATGATCTCGCTCGAGGACTCACTCGCGCGACTCGTGCTCGACGGGCTGATTACTGTGGACGATGCGCGGGGACGCTCCGCACGTCCGGACGAGCTGGAGAGCCTGCTCCGCGGATCTCCGGCGCCTCGATGATGCGCGCGCCGATCGGCAAGTCTTCCGCGGCGTCGCAGATCGCCGTGACCATGTCACGCAGCGTGACGGGATAGAGCCGCCGCGCCGTGTCGCGCTGCGACGGGAACAGGGACCACAGCCAATACAGCGGCAGGATGAGATACGGCCAGCGATGCCCCGGCCCGAGAACGTACCAGGGTCGGATGAAGGTCGCGGCGAGGCCGCTCGCGCGCACGATCCGCTCCCCTTCTTCGCGCACCGCCACGTACTCCTGCATCACCGGCGCAGGCTGCGCGACAGATAAATAGAGGAAGTGCCGCACGGTCGTGTTCTGCGCCGCCTTCACCGACTCACGCACGGAGACGAGGTCGATGGACCGAAACTCCTTCGCCTTCGCCGGCGAAGGATGCGCCACGCCGACGAGCTGAATGAACGTATCGCACGGCGCGACGCGCGAGGCGAACGTCGTCGCATCCAACGCATCCCCCACCACCGCCTCCGCACCCTTCGGCAATTTGCCAACGGACGAAGCGCGCACCAACGCCCGAACTGCATGTCCCCGCGCAAGCAGTTCAGCCACCACAGGACGACCGATGTACCCGGAAGCGCCAGAAACGAAGACGTTCATGTCGTTATGTACGGGGGCTGGTTTTTATTGGATGTGTTTCGCGGTACGAGTGATGACCGCACCGACGCAAGCGACAAACACCCAACTACCAACACGCGCCGTAGTCTTCTCCGTGATTCGAGCTTCCGCCCCACATCGTGCCGTGCTGGCGATCGAACCAGATCGCGTTGATCGGTCCGGACGTCCGTTCTTCGAAGCGCATGTCGTAGCCCATGCGGCGGAGCTCGTTGCGGACCCATTGCGGGGTTTGTTCGTTGAGGATGATGCGGCCGGGCGTCGATTGGCGGTCGCCGAGCCATTTGCGGACTTGCTCGGTGTTGAAGTTCGCGGCTTCCGTCGCTTCCTGCGGGGTCATGCCGAACTCCACGACGTTGAGGAAGAACTGCAAAAGATTCTGGTCTTGCGTATCGCCGCCCTGCACTGCGAAGGAGAGATACGGCTTGTTGTCCTTCATCGCCAGCGTCGGCGTCAGCGTGACGTGCGGGCGTTTACCCGGCTCGATGACGTTGAACGGATTCTGCGCGGCGTCCGTGTCGAAACTCTGCGCGCGTTGCGAGAGTCCGATGCCCGTCTTCCCTGCGATCACCGCCGGCATCCAGCCGCCGCTCGGCGTGACGGAGACGACCCACCCTTCTTCATCCGCGGCTTCGATCGACGTGGTTCCCTGGCGGAACAGCTCTTCGAACTTCTGCACCTCCGCGACCGTGCGCGGCTTCGACGCCGTCGCGTTCCAGTTTTTCAATGTCTCGAGGAACGGATTGCTGTCGCCCTGGAACGGATACGGATCGCCGGGCGCGATCGCGGGATCGTTGCGCTCCGGGTTAATCAGCTTCGCGCGCTCGCGTGCGTACTCCTTCGACAACAGACCTGCGACCGGCTCGATCGGCGGAAAGTACGGATCGCCGAAGTAGAAGTCGCGATCGGCGAACGCGAGATTCAACGTCTGATACAGCGTGTGAATGTAGCGCGCGCTGTTGTAGCCCATCGCCTTGAGATCGAAGTTCTCGAGGATGTTCAGCGCCTGCAGCATCGACGGACCCTGCGTCCACACCGTGAGCTTGTAGACGTCGATGCCTTTGTACGTCGTCTTCACCGGCGCCTCGATCTCGACCTTCCATTTCGCGAGATCGTTCGTCGTGATGAGACCACCTTGCTCCTGCACGCTCCGCGCGATCTCCGCCGCGATGTCGCCTTTGTAGAAACGGTCGTACGCGGCCATGATCGCGTCGCGCCGCGACTTGCCGCGCTTCAGCGCCTGCTGCTCCGTCTCGACGAGCTTGCGCAGCGTCGCGGCGAGATCGGGCTGGCGGAACATCTCGCCCGCGTTCGGGGCCTCGCGTCCGGGATTCTCCGCGCCTTCCACCGCCGGACGCGTGAGCAGCGCGGACTTCGAATACGGCCACTGCTTGATCCAGCTCTTCTGCCGCTCGATCGTATTCGCGAGTTGCGCTTCGATCGGGAAGCCGTCGGCCATCTGAATCGCGGGGCCGAGGACATCTTTCAATGACAGCTTGCCGTACTCGGCGAGCATCACCATCAAGCCGCCCGGCGTTCCGGGAGTCACGGCGGCGAGCGGTCCGTACTCGGGCGGATAGTTCATCCCTTTCGATTTGTAGAACTCGGGAGTGGCACCGGTCGGTGCGACGCCGAGGGCGTTGATGCCGATGACCTTGCCGGTCTTGGGGTTGTAGATGAGCGCCTGCGTTTCGCCGCCCCATCCGAGCGTGTCCCACTGCGTCGACGTCGCCGCGAGCATCGCACATGCGGCGTCGACGGCATTGCCGCCCTTCTGGAACATCATCGCGCCCGCAGTCGCGCCGAGGGGCTTGCCCGTGATGGCCATCCAATGCGCGGCGTGAAGCGGTGGCTTCTGCGTGCGTTGCGCGACGAGAGGCAGCGCGGCGAGGAGCGTGAGACAGAGAGCTCGAAATCGCATGCGCGCGATCTTACGTCACCGGCAGGAGACGGCGATTCGCAGAACGAGGACAACGCGGCGCTTGGACAGCGCGCAAGTGACTGTAATCTCGCACGTGCGCGTGGTACGCCGTCCGCAGGCGAGCGCGGCATCGCCCACGGGGCAGGCAGCTTAGGAGAGGCATGGTCATACTTCCCGCAGCACTCGCGTTGCTCCTCGCATCCCCGCAGTCGCTCACCGAGACCATCGAAGTTCGCTTGCACACCGTCGACGTCGTCGTGACGAACGCAGGCGGCGAGCCGGTCACCGGTCTGCGGGCCGATGACTTCGAGATCCTCGAAGACGGCGTGCCGCAGAACGTCACCAACTTCTCCGCCTTCAGCGAAACCGCCCCGACACGGTCGGCGCAGCCGGGAAGCGAGCAAGCGCCGCCACGCACGTTGGTGTTCTTCATCGACGAGATGGGACTGGTCGGCTCGACGCGCGACGATCTGCTCGCGAACTTGCGGGCGTTCACCGCGAACCTTCGCGAAGGCGATCGCGCCGCGGTCGTGCGTCCGTCCGAGGCGACGACGATCGCGTTGAAGCTCACGTCGGATCGGCAGGTCATCGAGCGCGATCTCGAAGCTGCGCTCAGCGACAGCGTGATCAAAGGACGCCGCGTTGGTCTCGCGGGTGACTACTACTGGTATCAGCGCGACAAGCAGATGGCGATGGGCTCGAACGCCGCGCGCACCGTGGTCCGCCGCGCCGCCGCGCGCACCACGCAGCGCGTCAAGCAACGCCTCGGCACGATTCGCGCGATCATCGCCACCCTGGCGCCGATCGAAGGACGCAAGGTGCTGATCGGCGTCACGCAGTCGTTGTCCGCGGAGCCGGGGCGCGAGTTCTTCGACGACTACATCAACAGCCATCGCAACGAACGCTTCTCCGTCGCCTCCGAGGTCCTCGACCTCGAACAGCGCGTGTCCTCCGAGACCGTCAACGGAGGCGAGCGTGACCTCGTGCTCAAGGATATGCGCGAGGCCATCGCCGGCATCGCACGCGTCGCCAGCTCGAACGGCGTGACGTTCTACGCCATCCGCCCGGAGAACGACCTCACGCTCAGCGACGCGACACCCGATCTCGCCTTCGTCTCGACTTCGCAGCATGTGGCGATGAACAGCTGCCCCAACATGTCGAAGGCGCTCTTTCTGCAGGGGGCGATCGGCAACACGGAGAACGGCGTCAATCCTCTGGTCGACATCACAGGCGGCCGTCACTTCGATCCGAGCGACCGCTTCTCCGACGTGATGCGCCGCATCGCCGGCGATCTCTCGTCGTACTACTCGCTCGCGTACCACGGCCAGGCGGGACTCGACCGGCCGCGCAAGATCGCGGTGCGCGTACGCAATCGCCCCGACTTGCAAGTGCGCGCGCGCAGCGAAGTGGAGAGCAAGTCCGCACCGCGCGAGCTGACGGACCGCGTCGTCTCCTCCCTCGTCGCGACGCAAGCGCCGAACGACCTCGGCATCGCCGTCCGCGCCGGATCGAAAACCGGACGCAAAGATAAGACGCTCACGATCGACATCCTCATCCCGCTCGCCGCGCTCAGTTTCGAGAGAACCGGCAACGTCTATCGCGCGAGCTACAGCGCGCACTACGCCATCACCGGACACGCCACCGACTTCGTCAGCGGCGTCGATCGCGATCGCACGATCGAGATCCCCGCGCGCGACTTCGAGGTCGCGCGGACCCAGCACTGGACGCACACCGTTACGATGAACGGCACGGGACAGGAGTACCGCGTCGCGGTCGGCGTGATGGATCTGCGCAACGAACGCTCCGGGATCGTCACCGTGGACATCGCGAAGTGAGAAACGAGAGAGAACAACGATGATGTTGCGCGCGACACTGGCGTTGCTGCTGGCCCTGCCGCAGGGCGGCTTTCAGGAATCGATCGAAGTCCGGATTCACAACGTCGACGTCGTCGTGACGAACGCGAAAGGCGAAGCCGTCACCGGACTGCGCAAGGAAGACTTCGAGCTGCGCGAAGACGGCGCACCGCAGACGATCACCAACTTCTCGGCGTACGAGGCGCTGCCCGTCGACACGCCACTCGTTGCGCCTGACGAACCGGCGACTGTCGCGCAGGCACCAGCGCCGGCTCCACCGCGCACGTTCCTCTTCTACATCGACGACATGTCGCTCGACGAGCCGACGCTGAAGTCGCTGTCCGAAAACCTCAGCGAGTTCGTCGTGAAGAACCTTCGCGAAGGCGATACCGCGTCCGTCGTGCAACCGGCGAACGTCACGAACCTCGCGCTCGACCTGACGACGGATCGCGACGCGCTGCGGCAGGAGATCATCGACGCGGTCGCGACGAACAAGCTGAACGCGAAGCCCGTCGGCTTCGAAAGCGACGTCTATCTCTTCGAACGCGAGATCAAGCGCATGGTGGGAAACCAGTTGGTCCCGCTGACGCAGCCGACGGCCGAATCGAAGTCGATCGCGAATCGTTACGCGGACAAAGCCACGCGCCGCGTGATGCAACGCCTCGGCACGTTGCGCGCGCTGATCGCGGCACTCGGACCGATCCCGGGTCGCAAGGTGCTGATCGCGGTGACGCAAAACTTTTCTGCGCGTCCGGGAGCGGAGTTCTGGGAGCGCTATCAGCAGATCCTCCGACAGCAGGCCATGGACGGACAAGGCGGGATCCCCTTGTCGGCGGCGGCGCAGGCGAGCAAGGACTTGCTGCAGAGCAAGATCAGCAAAGGCGAGGCATTCGCGCCCTCGCTCCTCGATAACTCGGAACGAATCACCGGGATGACCGATCTCACGAAGGACATCAAGATGGTCGCGCGACTGGCGAGCTCCAACGGCGTGACGCTGTACGCCGTGCGTCCGGAGAACGATCTCGGATCACGAATGCTGGGTCCGGACGTGGTGGATCCCAATCTCGGCGACGGAGGCATGCCCACGGGGATGCCGGACATCGGCATGGGCACGATGCTGCAGCACGCGATCTCGAACACCGACCAGGCCATCATCCCGATGGTCGACATCACCGGCGGACGGCAGTTCCTCCCGAGCGACGACCTCGGCGACGCGATGAACCGCATCGCCGGCGACGTCAACAATTACTACTCGCTCGCCTATCGCGGCAGCGGTGGACTCGACAAGCCGCACAAGATCGAGGTGCGCGTGCGCAATCGTCCCGAATTGAAGGTGCGCGCGCGCAATGAAGTGGAGCGCAAGTCGCCGCGCAAGGAGCTCACCGACCTCGTCTCCGCAGCGCTCGTCGCGCCCGACTCCGCCGGCAACGTCCTCGGCATCGACGCCGCCGAAGTCGAGACCGGAAAGAAACTCGTCCTCGAAGTGCACATCCCGATGTCATCGCTCGACTTCGAGAAGTCGGGCAACTTCTATCGCGCGCGCTACACCGCGCACTACGCCGTCTCCGGCGGCGTCACGGACTACGTGAGCGGCATGCATGAAGAGCATCTCGTCGAAGTGCCGGCCGCGGACTGGGCCAGCGCGCAGACCAAACACTGGACGCACGTCGTGACCATCAACCGACGCACCAAGGCGCACTATCGCGTCGCGGTCGGAATCATGGATGCGCGCACGCAGGCGTACGGCATCACCACGCTCGACGTCGCTGAGAGTGGCAGCGATTGAGTATGACTTCTGCACATGAAACCGGCTCTCGCGATCGCGCTCGTCCTCACCAGCCTCGCCTGCTCGCGTAGCGACGCACAATCCGCCGCGTCGAAACAGACCGCGCCACCGAAGCAGTCGGCGCGGTCCATGCCGCACTTCGAAGTGCGCGCCGATCAACTCCCCAAGCCGTATCACACGACGAGCTCCGGCAACCCGCCGCAAGTCATCGCGCGTCCCGCGAACGCGACGTTGAACGTTCCGCCCGGATTCCGCGTCGAGTTGTGGGCCACCGACTTTCGCGATCCGCGCAACATGGTCCTCGCGCCGAACGGCGACGTGTTCCTCGCCGACACTGCAAGCGACACCGTGTACGTGCTGCGCGACACGAACAACGACGCGCGTCCCGATCAGCGATTCACGTGGAGCAGCGATCTGGACGGGCCGTTCGGTCTCGCGTTTCGCGGCAACTATCTTTATGTCGGCAACGGCGGCAGCGTCGTGCGCTTCGACTACAAGCCGGGCCAGACGAAAGCGTCCGGCGATCCGGTGAAGATCACCAGTCTGCCGCGCGGCGGACACTCGACGCGCAACATCATCTTCAATCGCGACGGCTCGAAGCTGTACGTCGCGACCGGCTCGGCGTCGAATGTCAGCGACGAAACATCCGATCCTCTGCGCGCCGCGATCACGGAGTTCAATCCCGACGGCACGGGCAAGCGCACGTTCGCGTCGGGACTGCGCAATCCGATCGGACTCGCGTGGAACCCCGCGGATCAATCGTTGTGGACCGTCGTCAATGAACGCGATGGACTCGGCGACGATCTCGTTCCCGACTACGCGACGGAAGTGAAGCGCGACGCGTTTTACGGCTGGCCGTTTTCGTACATCGGCAAGAATGTCGATCCGCGTCGCAAAGGCGAGCGCGCGGACCTCGTCGCGAAAGCGATCGTCCCGACCGTGCTGATTCAGGCGCACTCCGCGCCGATCACGATGGCGTTCTATCCCGATCACGACAAGGGCACCATGTTCCCGCAGCAGTATCGCGGCGGCGCGTTCGTGACGTTGCATGGCTCGTGGAATCGCGCGCAGCGCACGGGCTACAAAGTCGTGCACATTCCGTTTCGCAACGGGAAGCCGTCCGGCGGCTACGACGACTTCCTCACGGGCTGGGCTCCCGATCCGAAAGATCGCACGGTGTGGGGACGTCCCGCGGGACTGCTCGTGCTGCGCGATGGCTCGCTGCTCGTGAC